>NZ_JBCNJT010000004.1:0-300000 GCF_039596395.1 Fluviicola sp. | reverse complement strand
ATAGATTCGCTTAATTTCAAAGCAGAAGAATTGTATGCCAATGACGTGGAAAAATCCATCGCCGTCAGCACCCGGGCATTGAAACTGTCAAAAGAATCTGATTATCAGTCCGGAGAGGCCTTTGCGTACATGAATCTGGCTGTTGCCAATGACATCAAGGGGAATTCTGCCGTTGCCACTTCTTATTTTCACAAAGCCATCCGTTTATTCAAACTGGAAAAGAACGAGGAGAATTTGTCCTATTGCTATTCCCAGCTTGGTGTGTGTTATTTTTCCCAGTACCAATATGAGAATGCCGATTTCTATTACCGGAAAGCCATTGAACTCTGTAAAAAGAACGGCTTTGAAATTGATCTGGCGGATGCATTGGTGAACCAGGGAATCACTTTTACTTATCAGAACAAACCCAAAGCAGCGAAAAAGAATTTCCTGGAAGCCATTGGGATCTACAACCGGAAAAACTACCCGGAAGGTTTGGGGGCAGCTTATAATTCACTGGCCAAGATCTATTACGACGAAGGAGATTTGCACAAGGCCATTGCTTATTTCGAAAAGTCTGCGGCAAATTTCAAAACCTACCGCAGCGATTTCAACCTGATTTCTGCCTATAACGGAACAGCGAACTGCTACCTTGATCTGAAAGATTATCAAAAAGCCGAGGAATACGCGCTCAAAAGCCTGGAATTGTCAAAGGCAACAGGGGCAAAGGAACGGGAAGTATTTGTTCATGAAACTTTGTCGCGGATTTATTCCGGTTTGGGAGAATACCAAAAAGCTTACGAAAGCCTGAATGAGTATACCGTTTTGAGCGACACGATCTTTACGCAGGAAAAAAGCGACGCCCTGGCAGAAATGCAGGCGCGTTTTGAGGTCAAGGACCTGAAGCTGAAACAACGGGCCGAAGAAGAACAGCATTGGTGGCAGATGGTCATTTTACTGATTATTATTTTTATTGTGTTGCTGGTGTCCGTGCTGTTGTTTTTCCTGTTCCGGAATAAAAAACGGATCAATGTACTGCTGGAGCAAAAGTACATCATGACACAGGCCAACCTGGAACAAAAGGAATTCATGATGGGCGAAGTGCATCACCGGGTAAAGAACAACCTGCAGATCATTTCCGCAATTTTGGACTTACAGTCGCGGGAATTGAAAGATCCGGAATCGATTAAACTCATTGATGCGAGCATGAACCGGATCAATGCCATTTCCATGATCCACCAGAAATTGTACCAGTCTGAAAATATCCGTGCGGTGCAGATCGGGCCTTATTTGGCAGAATTGGTAAACGACCTGGTTACGCATTTCAAGAAAGAGGTGAATAAAGAAATTTTCCTGAATTCGGAGTGTGACAACCTGAGCCTGGACATCGAAACAGCATTGCCCATCGGTTTGATCGTGGCGGAATTGGTGATGAATTCCTGCAAGTATGCATTCGATAAACAGGAAAACCCACAGATCGGCCTGTCCTTGAAATTGCGCGACAAGAAACTCTTCCTGGTTGTTGCGGATAATGGCAACGGGAAATCGAATATCACGGAAGGAACGCATTTCGGTGCGAAACTCATCCGTTCCATGGCGCGGAAATTACAGGCAACAATCAACGAAACCAGCAGCGAAAGAGGCTTGAAAACAGAATTAGTAATAACGAAATACAACGTATTGTCATGACGAAGCCGAGGATTTTTATTGTAGAGGACGAACCGATCATTGCAGCATTCCTGGAGCAGTGTTTGAAGGACGAAGGTTATGAAAGCCTGGGAATAGCCGACAGTTTCGATGAAGCGAAAACACAAATGGTACATCTCAAACCGGATTTAATCCTACTGGATATCAACCTGAGCAATGGTCCGGATGGTGTGGACCTGGCGCATTTTGTGAACCAGCAAATTGGCAAGCCTTTCCTGTTCGTGACTTCCAATACCGATTCGCAGACGCTGGAACGGGTGAAACTGACGAACCCAAGCGGATTTGTCATGAAACCGTTCAAGAAAATCGACCTGGTAACTCAAATTGAACTGGCCTGGCATGCTTACCAGGTGCGAACCAGCAATATGCAGGTGGATTTTACGAACTCTGTTTTGGCGAATACGCATTTCTTCATCAAAGACAAGCAAAAGCTGGTAAAACTGGCCTATTCCGATATCACCTATGCGGAGGCTTGTGACAATTACTCGATTCTTCACACCAAAGATGCGAAGTTCGTGGTAAGTTACAGCTTGAAACACGTGGAAGCGAAATTGCCGGTACAGGAATTCCTGCGGGTACATCGCACTTACATGGTCAACATCAGCCAGATCTCGCAGATTAATCCCAAATCACTGCTGCTGATTGACGGGAAGGAAATTCCGGTGAGTGAGGCCCATCGTTCCGAATTGTTAAAGCGTGTGAATCTTTTTTGAAACCAGCAGGGACTTTTCTACATTTAGTTGAAAGCAAAATTCAACGGGATGTATCAGCTAAAAAGAACACAATTCATCAATACCGATCTTCAAACCTGTTGGAAATATTTTTCCGCGCCGGGTAATCTGCATGTCATTACACCTGATTACGTCGATTTCAGGGTTCACACTCCGGTTCCGGAAAACATGTACGAAGGATTGATTATTCGTTACACCATTCGCCCCATTTTGGGAATTCCGCTGACCTGGATCAGTGAGATCAAAACCATCAAAGAAGAACTTTATTTCATAGACGAACAGCGGAGAGGCCCGTATGCCATGTGGCACCACGAACACCATTTCAAGGAAGTGGAAGGAGGTGTGGAAATGACCGATCTGATTTCCTATCGTATGCCATTCGGTTTCATCGGCAAGTTTTTTCATTGGCTGTTCATCCGCAAACAACTGGAAGACATCTTTGCTTACCGCATCAAGAAAGTAGACGAATTGTTCAATACAAGCACTCACGTAGATTCTGCATTGAATCCACTGGCGATGCACAAGGTTTCGAGGTTTTAAGGACGACTCCGCAATAGAACCAATTACGCAAATTTGTGTGATATTGTTAGCATTAGGGGTTTTAAATCCCGGGTTTGAAACTTTTTAGTTACGAAAGTGTAACCAATTCATTTTTTATGGTTATCATTGTGCTTATTCACATAGATGGCCATTATTCACGATTAAGTCAGTTAGCAAATCTCTGCTGTATAAAGAGACTTCAATTTAAAATCAGAAAAATGAAAAAGTTGATTTTTGTAACGGTATTTCTATCAATACCATTAGCGGCTCTTATTGTTTTCTCATGCGCCAAGGAAAAAATAAACCCTGCGGTTAAAACCGAAAAAACGAAGCCTGAAACACCCATTGAGAAAGCAAATACATGTAGTTGTTTTATCAGTGGTTTTTGGGGAAGTTGTGGAGTGACATGCCCAATCAAGCACGGTGTTTGTCTTGCAAGTTGTGTTAGAATCAAGGTTGGCCCTTTTGGAATATTTGGCAGTATGACCTCCTGTACATGCGGAGGAGCCGGGGCCGGTGGATTGGTCATTTCCGAAGGAACTTATTTTGATGATGTGAATCTCGTAAACCTTGAAAATGTTTGCTTGATACTTAAATCCCATGTTGGTTTTGAAGGCTTGTCTTTAAAACTGGAAGCCTTGATTCAAGCGATAAAGAATAATGATCCGGGTTTGATTCCCATTGCTCAGGAATTTTTTGATGGATTAGCAGGATTGTCTCAGGAGCAGGTTCATACAATTAATCCGGAATTGCGTCCGTTGGTTGATGCTTGCGGAAGAGAATAACCCATTTAAAAGGCGTATAAATCCATTATGCGCCTTTCCAAAAATTAACTGGTATGAAGTTTTGTGCTATTCTACTCACTTGTTTGATAACAATATGGTCTTTCCATTCCTGCAGCGATGCCGGAAAAAAGCGTGAATTCAAATTTTATTTGGTGAATCTGACTACGAAAGACACGCTGTTTAAAACGCGTTTTGACAAAGGGGAAGTATTGAAATTTAAGTGTCCGGAAGACGTGAAACAGCAGGTGCTGGTGGCTTCTGTACTTTGGAAGAATAGCCAGATCAATGCAGTTGTTCCGGTTAAACCGGGAGCTTTGAATAATTACCTGGTAAATATCGGAACATTGAAAAACGGGAATCATCAGCAACGACTTATTCACTTTTCAGGGAATCACTACTTGAATGATTATGAACAGTTTTTAACACGGATTGCCCGGTCGGAAAAAGATACAAGTGTGCTGGTGAATGCTTTTGTAGAAAATCTGGCCGATTTTTCAAAAAAGTATCCCAAAAGTGAACTGACCGGTTATCACATTCACAGCATCCTCACTACTTCGTCTGAAGAAAGTTTCACCACGCATCTGAATAACCGTAACAGAGTTCTTTGGCAAACTTTGCTGGATAAAGCCGACGATTCATTTGCGAAAGAGTTGAAGCGCATGCAGAAAGCAAATGAATTGGGGAATTGCATTCAAAGTGATCCGGGTAAACTTGTTTTTCAAAGTAAAACCTCATCCATTGATCCTGCCGTTCTGGAAGATAATTTGAAAGTTGTTATTTTCTGGGCTACCTGGTGCGGGCCCTGTAAACCTCAAATGAAGCAATTGGCAGCACTGAACCAAAAAAAGTATTTGAATGAACCTGTTTTGTTTGTAGGAGTTACTTCGGAATCAGATCCCCAATTGGTGTTTTCCTGGATAAAACAAAATGAACAGAAATACAAAGGACTGATTTTGTTTCACGACAGCCACTTTTGCATGAGTACCAATTATGCGATTTCCCAATACCCGACAATCCTCATTTTTGACAAACAGGACAAGCTCATTCAAAAAGGAGTTAAAATAGACGAAGTTGAAAGCCTGATAGATTCGTTATTGAAAAAGTAAATCGGGTCTTAAATCTCCTTCTTCGAAATCGTTTTATGGATCTCGGCAGATTTGATCAGGGCGGCAGAACCATACCACGGATGCATTTCCATCACCAGTCGCCCGGCCTGGATTGCAGGATCTGTTTTCGTCAATGCTTCTGCTTCTTCAACGGTTTCCACGTCGAAAATGTAGATTCCGCGCAGGTCGGTGTCGTCCATGAACGGGCCGGCTACAACCAGTTTGCGTTGTTCTGCCAGTTTCCCGATATTGGCCATGTGAGCACGCTGCAAACGCTGCACTTCTTCGGGGCTTTGATTTTGGTTCGGCCCTTTCTTCAGGAAAGCCATCACGTAATGCTTCATCCCGTAATCGTCAGCTTGCAGTTCCGTTGCCAATGCCTGGTCGAAATCACCTGCCACACTTTTTTCAGTTCCGGGTTCAATCTGTGGTTCGGAGCACGTTTTCTCTTCTTCGCGTGAACACGAAGTCATCAACAAACCTGCGCAAAAAGCAGTTAAGAACAGGAAATTAAGCTTCTTCATGAAGGATGGATTTTACGGCATTAATAGATTCTTCGATGTGTCCGGCGGCATTCGTCAGTGAATTGTAAATGTAGCGCACAATTCCTTTTTTGTCGATGATATATGTGACCCTTCCCGGGATCAGCCCGAAGAGATTCGTAGGGACATCAAACAGCTTCCGAACAGTTTTACCGGTGTCGGCAAGCAAGATAAAGCTCAGGCGGTTCTTTTCAGCGAATTTCGCGTGTCTTTTAGCGGTATCACTCGAAATCCCGATTACTTCACAGCCCAGGTCCTTGAAATCTTCGTAGCTGTCGCGAAAGGAGCAGGCTTCGGCGGTACATCCCGGGGTTCCGTCCTTCGGGTAGAAATAAAGCACAATGATTTTTTTTCCGAGAACCGATTGAATATCGAAAGATTGGTCGTTCTGATCCTTTAATGTAAATGCGGGGCATTTGTCTCCTACTGCTATTGCCATGACTTTGTAATTAGTAAAACAAAGATGCGAAAATTAACACGAAAATTAACCACGAGGAGCACGAAGCACACGAGGTAATGTTATAACAAATGAATAGTTCTTCCCGAATATTGCTTTGTGGTCTTCCATGGGAGCGGTATAAAAGTAACCTGGTGCTCTTTGTGTACCTCGTGGTCTATATGAACAAAAAAATCCCGCTAATCAATGACCAACGGGATTTCTAAATATGGAGTCGGAAAAAGATTATTCTCCTACAACTTCAAATTTGAATACAGGCTTCACACCTTTGTGTAAGTTTGCTTCAGCTTCGAACGTTCCAACTTCTTTGATTGGCTCGTCTTTAATTTTCAAAGCTTTACGGTCGATGTCAAATCCTGCAGCTTTCAATGCTTCAGACAATTGAACCGTGTTAACTGAACCGAAGATCTTACCGTTTTCACCCACTTTCGTGCTGATTTTCACAGTAACTTCAGACAATTTAGCTGCAATTGCTTCTGCCTCAGCAACAATTTTAGACTCTTTGTGAGAGCGTTGCTTCATCATATCCTCGTGCGCTTTTTTCGCAGAAGGAGTAGCCAAAGAAGCGTAACCCTGAGGGATCAGGAAGTTACGTCCGTAACCTGGCTTCACAGTTACAACTTCGTCCTTGTAACCTAATTTATCGATATTTTTCTTAAGAATTACTTCCATGATTTCTTGTCTTTAAAATTAAACGGTAAGACTATTTCAACATATCGCCAACGTAAGGCAAGATAGCCAGGTGACGAGCACGTTTGATAGCTTTATTAACTCTCTTCTGGTATTTAGCAGAAGTTCCGGTAATACGGCGAGGAAGAATTTTTCCCTGCTCGTTCACCAAACGCAACAAGAAGTTAGCGTCTTTGAAATCGATGAATTTAATTCCGCTTTTTTTGAAACGGCAGTATTTATCTTTTTTGATCTCGATGTTGATCGGAGTCAAATAGCGAATATCGTTTTGTGACATGTCCTTAAAATTTAATGGGATTAATAATTAAGCTTCAACCGGAGCTCCGCTCATTTTTTTGCGACGTTTCTCAGCGTAAGCAACATGGTCCTTATCCATTTTCACAGTTAAGAATCGCATGATGCGCTCGTCACGTTTCATAGCCAATTCCAACTCAGCGATTACTGAACCTTCAGCATCGAATTGGAATAAGAAATAGAAACCAGTTGATTTCTTTTGGATCGGGTAAGCCAATTTTTTAAGGCCCCAGCTCTCAGAATGCGTTAATTTACCACCCATGGCAGCCAAATCGCTTTCGTACTTTTGCACTGCTTCCTTTGCCTGGTCTTCAGACAAAACGGGAGTAAGAATGAAAACAGTTTCGTAAGAATTCATAATTAAACTTATTTGTTATTTATACTAAATTACCGCCAAGACACACTTAGCGGGGTGCAAAGGTAGGAATAAAATCTTTATAACAAGCATGATTTTAAGAATGTTGCTCGTTTTTGCTCTTAATCCAGGCTTTGCGGAAAGGAAAATACCATTAGTTGAATGCTCCCATTTTGCAATCCGCAATTCGAAATTAGCTATTCGCAATTAATTTAGAACCAATCTGAATTAATTAGGAATGATAGCTTCCCGCTTTCTTTGTGTTTCAGGTTCCATTGCTTTTGACTAAATTCGCGCGTCGAACAACTCGAAAAAAACAACAACTTTCAAAAGCTAGAATTCCTTTTATGAATACCTATCAAGAATACCTTCAGGAAATTGAAGAGAGAAAAGCGCAGGGGCTTCACCCGAAACCGATCGATGGTGCTGAATTATTAAGCGAGATTATTGCTCAGATCAAAGATGTCAATAATGCGTATCGCGAAGATTCACTGAAGTTTTTTATTTACAACACCTTGCCGGGAACTACGAGTGCTGCCGGTGTAAAAGCGGAATTTTTAAAGGAAATCATCCTTGGAGAAGCAACGGTGAATGAAATTACGCCGGTTTTTGGGTTTGAATTGTTGTCACACATGAAAGGTGGTCCTTCCATCGAAGTGTTGCTTGATCTGGCACTTGGAAATGACCCTGCTATCGCGAAACAGGCTGCGGATGTTCTGAAAACGCAGGTTTTCCTGTATGATGCAGATATCGACCGTTTGAAAGAAGCGTTCAAGGAAGGAAATGCCATTGCATTGGAAATTTTGGAAAGTTATACAAGAGCTGAGTTCTTCACAAAACTTCCGGAAGTTGCCGAAGAAATTAAAGTTGTAACGTTCATCGCCGGTGAAGGAGATATTTCTACCGATTTACTTTCTCCGGGTAACCAGGCTCACTCGCGTTCAGACCGTGAATTGCACGGGAAATGCATGATCACTCCGGAAGCGCAGGACCAGATTAAAATGCTTCAAACCCAGCACCCGGATGCAAGCGTGATGCTGATCGCTGAAAAAGGAACAATGGGTGTTGGTTCTTCCCGTATGTCGGGGGTGAACAACGTAGCATTGTGGACAGGTAAACAAGCTAGTCCGTATGTGCCGTTCGTGAATTTCGCTCCGATCGTGGGAGGAACAAACGGGATCTCCCCGATTTTCTTAACCACAGTGGATGTAACCGGAGGTATCGGGTTGGATTTGAAAAACTGGGTGAAGAAAACAGACGCGGAAGGAAACGTTATCCGCAATGAGAACGACGAGCCGGTTTTGGAGCAGGTGTATTCCGTAGCTACGGGAACGGTTTTGACCATTAATACAAAAACCAAGAAATTATACCACGGCGACCAGGAACTGATTGATATTTCAAAGGCATTTACGCCACAGAAAATGGAGTTCATCAGAGCCGGAGGATCTTACGCGATCGTTTTCGGTAAGAAACTACAGACATTGGCAGCGAAGATCCTTGAAATAGAAGCTCCGGTAGTTTTCGCTCCGTCCAAAGAAGTTTCCGTGGAAGGACAAGGATTGACGGCAGTTGAGAAGATCTTCAACAAAAATGCAGTAGGGATTTCCCCGGGGAAAGTATTGCACGCAGGTTCTGACGTACGTGTAGAAGTAAACATCGTAGGTTCGCAGGATACAACCGGTTTGATGACTGCACAGGAATTGGAATCCATGGCTGCAACGGTTATTTCCCCGATTGTGGACGGTGCTTACCAGTCAGGATGTCACACGGCTTCTGTTTGGGACAAAAAAGCGCAGGCAAACATCCCGAAACTGATGAAGTTCATGAACGATTTCGGTTTGATTACCGCTCGCGACCCGAAAGGTGTTTACCATTCCATGACGGATGTAATCCACAAAGTATTGAACGATATTACGGTAGACGAGTGGGCGATCATCATAGGTGGTGATTCACACACACGTATGTCGAAAGGAGTTGCGTTCGGTGCCGACTCAGGTACGGTTGCTTTGGCGCTTGCTACCGGTGAAGCTTCCATGCCGATCCCGGAATCCGTGAAAGTAACCTTCAAAGGAACCATGGAAGAATACATGGATTTCCGCGATGTGGTTCACGCAACGCAAGCCCAGATGCTTCACCAATTCGGTGGCGAGAATGTATTCCAGGGACGCGTTATTGAAGTTCACATCGGGACACTGACTGCTGACCAGGCATTTACGTTTACAGACTGGACGGCAGAAATGAAAGCGAAAGCTTCGATCTGTATTTCGGAAGACGATACGTTGATCGAATCACTGGAAATTGCGAAAAGCCGTATCCAGATCATGATCGACAAAGGAATGGACAATGCAAGACAAGTACTTCAGGGCTTGATCAACAGAGCCGATAAGCGTATTGCAGAGATCAAATCAGGAGAAGTACCGGCTTTGACACCGGATGCCAATGCGAAATATTACGCAGAAGTAGTGGTTGATCTGGACCAGATCGCAGAGCCGATGATTGCTGACCCGGATGTAAACAACGCAGACGTTTCCAAACGATACACACATGATACGATTCGTCCGTTGTCATTCTATGGCGGAGATAAAAAAGTAGATCTTGGATTCATCGGTTCGTGCATGGTACACAAGGGCGATATGAAAATCCTGGCGCAAATGCTGAAAAACGTAGAAGCACAAAACGGGAAAGTGGAATTCAAAGCTCCGTTGGTTGTTGCTCCTCCGACATACAATATCGTAGACGAATTGAAAGCAGAAGGCGACTGGGAAGTATTGCAGAAATACTCCGGATTCGAGTTCAACGACAACGCTCCAAAAGGCGAAGCACGTACGAAATACGAAAACATGTTATACCTGGAGCGTCCGGGATGTAACCTGTGTATGGGTAACCAGGAAAAAGCTGAAAAAGGAGATACGGTAATGGCAACATCCACGCGTTTGTTCCAGGGCCGTGTAGTAGAAGACTCCGAAGGTAAAAAAGGAGAATCGTTGCTTTCATCCACGCCGGTTGTAGTGCTTTCTACAATCTTGGGTAGAACGCCATCCATCGAAGAATACAAAAAGGCTGTTGAGGGAATTAACTTAACGAAGTTTGCTCCATCTCACAAGCTGTTGGCGAATTAAGAAAAGAATAAATAATAATTGGAAGCCCCGTCCACTGAGTCCCGAATTTTCGGGAAAGTGCGGGGCTTTTTCACTTCCTGTCCCTTTGCAGCAAATTCCGCTGTTCGAAAACGTAAGGCGTATTTTTGTCTGCAAACCAGGTAATCATTTTCAGAATACCAACAACGTTTAAAACAATACCCAGCGGAATGCCGATCACTAAGTCGGTGAGTGTAATCAAATGATTGGCCTGAACAATTTTAAAAAAGAAGAACAGGCAAGGAGCAAAAAACAACCAACTGGTGGCTAAGCCTGCATTGTAAACCGTTTTTCCCTTCCAATTAAAAACAATCGTATGGGCGATGATGTTTCCCGCTGAGACCAACAGCGTTGCAATGCCCAGCCAGATTGCTTTCTCAGCCAGAATTGCTGCCAATAAGTAAACAATCCAGCCAACAAATACATTCACGTACAAAGCAGTATTGGTGTTCAGAGGATAACGATCAGGCAATACACTGTTGTACATGACTTTATTGATCATTCCCGGAAAAGTCCTAACAATCCGGTATTCCTCCAATTGATGCAAGAAGAGCGAAATGAGGCTGCACCACATTAGCCACTGGTAACCTGTCAATGAATACCGGTTGATGTACAAGCCAATACCAACGATCAGAGCTAAAGCACCTCCCAGGTCATACCAATGTTTGCGGAAGAAATTCATATTAAAAGTCAGATAACGCCATCTTCAAAAATAAAGGTATCTATGTTTTGATAGTAATAATTGAAAACTGAATTGCAATTTAACAGGTAATAAGGTATTTCATTGTACTTACCGACAAATAATGCGAATTCTTGTCTGAGAAAAAGAGTTGTATTTATATTGATTACTTCTTGCAGAATGAAGTCTTCTAAATGCTGAGGGGTTGGATTACTAGACAGAAAATCTTTCAGTCGGTTAAGTTTGTATTTAAATAATTCAGTCAGCCATTCTGTTTTTTCCGGTCGGGGAGCTTTTAATCCTGTTTTATCTAGCCCGCCACCAAATTCCCAATCGGTAAAATGATAGTGCCTGCTAAGTGTCCAGTCAATTTTTTGTATTGCAAGTTGGATTTTCATGGATGTAATGGATGAAAATTAAGTGGATATAAATATTACTCCTTATTCCCACTCAGCGTTACTGTATAATTAGACCCCATCGGTCCGGTGCCGCAAACATCATCGGTGAAGCTTAGTTCGAAATGTTTCCTCTCCATCGTTCCAATAGATTGATTGCATTTGGAAATAGCCCCTTTTTTGGAAACATCAAATATGTATTCGCTACCGTCGTACCAGTCGATTTTCACACTTCCTTTTTCTCCGTATTTCACTTTTCCCTTGTAAACAACAGAAGTGTCCTTTGTGATGCCGCCCATTTCCCAGTAATGGAAATCATACGTGAGTTGGTAATTTCCGATGTACTTGTTGCGGTAATCAAACAGTTTCCGTTTACAGCCCGGTAAGCTGATGGCAAGGATGAGTAATGACGTGATGGTTATGAGTTGTTTCATTGATGCGATAGATTTGCTTTTCACTTCTTCTTGCTTGATTTTGCTGTTGGCTTGTAATTCAAACACTGTTGGATCCAATAATCCAGGTCTTTTGAATGTTCAAATCCATGTTCCATCACATAAATGTAGTTTTTCATGACACGTTCGCCCATTTTCATAGGGAAAACATCGTCTCGTTCCACCGCTTTCAAATAGTCTTCATCACTGATTCTGCAAAAAAGCAAATCTTCCTGACTATTTTTTGAAATATGTGTACCGCAGCACATTTTATCGTCTACCATGATACAAACTCCCATGAACATTTTCTTTTCCTCGAAATCCACTTCTTTGGATAACAACACTCTGCGTATCCTTTCCAATGTTTCTTCGCTATAAGCCATCGTCTATTTATTTTCCGGTTCGGATTTATGCTTCCGTATTTACATTCTAAGGTAATACTATTCGGAAAAGTAAGCGTTAAGAAGAAGTATTCAAAGTAGACCGATGAACCGTCAGTTCGATCTTCATGCTTCTGTGCCCTCCTTCTTTCTGCGTTCTATGAGTCTGCGTAGTCTGCGAAATCTGCGTGCGATAAAACAGAGAGTGGAGCGAAACAACCAATCAACACCTTGAAACACAAATAACCTCAAAGTCTCGGAGCAAAACCAGTATAAATCTTCGCGTACTCCTACATCCGTGTTGCGTCTTCCAGACGACACTCCGTCTTCACCAGCTACAGCTGGCTCTTCTCTGCGGTCCCATGAATCCACATAATCCGCGAGATCTGCGCGCAATAAAAACCTCAATCTTCCCACCCATAGACAAATTCTATGCATTTATAGATTCCAGGTGATACGCGTTATTTTTTTAATGCTTAAATTTAGAGGTATACAAAAACAAACTAAAAATGGCTGTTTTCGATTTAGACATGATCCAAAAAGTCTACGCTGCATATCCTGAACGCGTAGCTGCTGCAAGAAAAGTTGTTGGTCGCCCTTTGACTTTGACAGAAAAGATATTATACGCACACCTTTGGGATGGTGCAGCTTCACAAACTTACGAAAGAGGAAAATCTTACGTGGACTTTGCGCCGGATCGCGTAACCATGCAGGATGCAACGGCCCAAATGGCCTTATTGCAATTCATGCAGGCAGGTAAAAAGAAAGTAGCGGTTCCTTCAACCGTACATTGCGACCACCTCATCCAGGCAAAAGTAGGTGCTGATGCCGATTTGCAGCGCTCATTGAACGAAAGCAGCGAAGTATTTAACTTCTTGTCGTCTATCTCCAATAAATACGGAATTGGTTTCTGGAAACCGGGTGCCGGGATTATTCACCAGGTGATGCTGGAGAACTATGCTTTCCCGGGAGGAATGATGATCGGGACGGATTCGCACACGGTAAACGGAGGCGGACTTGGAATGATCGCCATTGGTGTCGGTGGTGCCGATGCGGTGGATGTCATGGCCGGAATGCCGTGGGAGTTGAAATTCCCGAAACTGATCGGGGTGAAATTAACAGGTAAACTGAACGGATGGACTTCCGCGAAAGACGTGATCCTGAAAGTGGCACAAATTCTTACGGTAAAAGGTGGAACTGGGGCAGTGGTGGAATATTTCGGTGACGGAGCGATCTCGCTTTCTGCTACCGGAAAAGGAACGATCTGTAACATGGGTGCCGAAATCGGTGCTACGACTTCTACTTTCGGGTACGACGATGCCATGCGCCGCTACCTGAATGCAACCGGAAGAGCAGAAGTAGTTGCTTTGGCAGATCAGATTGCAGAACATTTAACAGGAGACCCGGAAGTGTATGCAGATCCGGCAACCTATTTTGACGAATTGATCGAAATTGACTTAGATACTTTAGAACCGCATATCAACGGGCCATTCACGCCGGACCGCGGTACACCAGTTTCCAAAATGAAAGAAGAAGCGGAAGCAAACGGCTGGCCGATGAAAGTAGAGTGGGGGCTAATCGGTTCTTGTACCAACTCTTCCTACGAAGATATGTCGCGGGCAGCTTCCATCGTGGAGCAGGCTGTGAAGCACGGAATCACTCCGAAAGCAGAATTCGGGATCAACCCGGGATCGGAACAGGTTCGTTACACCATTGAGCGCGATGGCATCATTGCGACCTTCGAAAAAATGGGAACGAAAATCTTTACCAATGCCTGCGGACCTTGTATCGGTCAGTGGGACCGTGAAGGAGCGGATAAACAGGAAAAGAACACGATCGTGCACTCTTTCAACCGGAATTTCTCCAAGAGAGCAGACGGTAACCCGAATACGCACGCATTCGTAACATCGCCGGAAATGGTTGCTGCGATAGCAATCTCCGGAAATTTAGGATTCAATCCACTAACGGATACCTTAACCAATGACAAGGGCGAAGAAGTGAAACTACTTCCGCCTCACGGTGACGAACTTCCTACCAAAGGATTCGATGTGGAAGATCCGGGATACCAGTCTCCGGCAGAAGACGGTTCGAACGTAGAAGTAATTGTAAAACCGGATTCTACGCGTTTGCAACTATTGGAATCATTCCCTGCCTGGGACGGACAAAATATCCACAATGCTAAATTATTGATCAAAGCATTCGGGAAATGTACTACCGACCACATTTCAATGGCAGGCCCATGGCTGCGTTACCGCGGACATTTGGACAACATTTCCAATAACATGCTGATCGGTGCTGAAAATGCGTTTAATCATAAAGCAAACGAAGTGGTGAACCAATTGACAGGTTCTACCGGTGAAGTTCCTGCGGTTGCCCGGGCATATAAAAATGCAGGAGTTCCTTCCATTGTTGTGGGAGATCACAATTACGGAGAAGGGTCTTCCCGTGAGCACGCTGCCATGGAACCACGTCATTTGGGAGTGAAGGCAGTCATTGTAAAATCCTTTGCGCGCATCCACGAAACAAACCTGAAGAAACAGGGAATGCTGGGATTGACTTTCGCAAACGAAGCAGATTATAACAAGATCCTGGAAGACGATACGTTCAACTTCATTGACCTGGTTGATTTCGCTCCGGGAAAACAATTAACCCTGGAAATCGTTCATGCAGACGGTTCGAAAGAAGAGATTAAATTGAACCATACATACAACGAACAACAGATTGATTGGTTTAAAGCAGGTTCGGCATTGAATCTTATCAAGTTGCAGGAAAAGTCAAATTAAAATAGCTTGAATAACAAATCCCGGTTTGCAGTGAGTGGATCGGGAAGTTGTAAAACAGCTAAGAAATTCATTCTGAAAAACTTATGAAATCCCCTTCATTCAAGAGGGGATTTTTTTGTTCCCAATTATTGGTTTTACGGGGTTTTCAAGGGAAATATGCAAGCATAATTAATACTGTCAATGGCTCATTCAAACAGGTATTTTACGAATTGAGGTCTCACTTATGCAAGGCAGATGAACTATAAGTTTAATTTCGCTCCGTGAAAACGAAAACGCGTAAATCAACCTTCCTTTGAAAAAGGGAAGGTTTTTTTGCGAGAATAATAAAAACCAAACGCTACAATTTATGAAAAGAATTTCTGCTTTTGCGGGAAGTATTCTGTCCATTATGCTTGTGTTTCATGCAACCGGACAAGCGAATACCAAATGGAACCTGATCAACGATCCCTACTACGGTTTCCCGAATTACACCAATTTATTTCCGGGGTTAAAAAGCTCAATCCTGGGTGCGGTAAAAGACGACGAGAATGTTTCGAATATCGACAGTCGCGGGTCCGGCCCGACAGGATTACGCACTGAATTTATGTTGAACAACTGGTTTGGAATGGGTGTCGACGCGATTTACAGCGGAAGCAGTGTAAGTTATGACCGTTTGGATTCAATCGTTGATGGGATTTCGTACACGAACTCTTATGAACGCAAAATGAGCCGGGTGCGCATTCAGGCCCGCTTTAATTTCCATTTCCCGATCAAGAAAAAGCGCCTGGATATGTATGGCGGAATCGGTATCGGAAGCAATGCGAAATACCGCACAACATTCGTTAATGGAGTTAAAACAGAAGACAAAACCGGTTTCTGGAGTGGTTTCCCGACTTTCCCGATCTCGATGAGAACTTGTTGGGGATTCCGCTACTACTTCTCCAAGTTTGTGGGAATGAACTTTGAATTAGGTATTGGCGGGCCGCTGGTTTCAACGGGTGTTTCTTCCCGTTTCGGATTCAAGGTGCCAAAAATTCCGGGAATGGATAACCTGAATCCGGATGGAGCGGGAGATAACCTGAGAAAGCGAGCAGAAGACGCAAAAAGAAAAGCAGAAGATGCTGAGAAAAAGAAAGAAGAACTGGAAAAAAAGACCGGTAATTCCAATACGGAAGAAGAAGGCAAGAAATTGGAAGAAGAACGTATCCGGCTTGAAAAAGAAAGATTGAAGCTGGAACAGGAGAAATTGGAGTTGGAAAAACAAAGACTGGAAGAAGAGAAGAAGAAACTCGAAGAGGAGAAAAAGGCACAGGAAAAGAAAGAAGAAGAAAAACCATAGAAGGAACGCGAGGCATCATCGTGTCCATACATGTCCCTTTTTTATAATTGATCCACAAATAAAAAACCCGTCTCGGCTTGGCCAGGACGGGTTTTTATGTTAAAATGTTTTTTACAGCTTACTTGATAGCACAAGTAGTAGTTGTAGTTGTTGGCTCAGCACCTGCTTGAGCATAAGGAGAAGGCGTAGATGTTTTCGCGCTTCCTGCTTCGCATGTGCTTTTAGCATCGTCTTTTTTGTCTTTGATTGTAGTTGAACTGGAAGACGTTGTTGTATTTTCTTCCTGATAAACTTGTCCCTGGTAAGAGAATTCCGGTTGGTGTACAGTTACAGTACAAGCACATGTGTACTCTTTCTTACAAGATGTTAACGCCAAAGTAGCTAAGATAGCCAATGAAAAGATTGTTTTCATGATTCAAATGATTATAAATTCGGGTCGAAAATAATAAAGATTCAGGAAATGCAACAAGTTTGATATTTCCTGAATAAAAGTTTAACAAATTGATGAATTCGAGTGTTTTTTTAAACGAATTTGCGACCAACAACCATTTCAAAGTTATTTCCGGAGCTTACCTGATAAAGCAGTTTGTTATTGAGACTACTGGTGGACAACCTTCCGCATAATAAGCAGACTGATAGATATCGGCCGTGTTTCTGCTTTCACATAGCTTCTGAGCATGCTCTTTGGTGTTTTTGATAATAGAAAAACCAACCCAGTAGTTTGTTCTGGATTCATCCTGATGGTATGTTCCATAGGTAAATTCAGGTTGGTGAACCGTTTCCACACAACTACAGGTGTAGTTTTTATCACAGGATGCGCATGCAAATGCGGCCAGGATTATCATTAAAAGGATGGTTTTCATGATTTATATGGTTGTAATTTATTCAGGTTGAAAAATAGTAAAGATTCAGGAAATGCAACAAGTTTGACATTTCCTGAATGAAAGGTTCATAAATCCATGTTTTGAGAACTGTTTTAAACAGCTACGTTGTGCTCTCTCAGCGCATCGTTCAACGAAGTTTTCAAATCTGTAGATGCTTTGCGCTTGCCAATGATCAAAGCACAAGGCACCTGGAAATCTCCTGCAGGGAATGATTTGGTGTAAGATCCGGGGATCACTACCGAACGCTCGGGAACATATCCTTTCAGTTCAACCGGCTCCGGTCCTGTTACATCAATGATTTTCGTAGACATGGTCAAACAAACGTTTGCACCCAAAACAGCTTCCTTTCCAACGCGCACTCCTTCTACCACGATACAGCGCGATCCGATAAAAGCATCGTCTTCGATAATCACCGGCGCAGCCTGTAAAGGTTCCAATACGCCTCCGATACCTACACCACCGCTCAAATGTACATTCTTCCCGATCTGTGCACAGGATCCAACCGTTGCCCAAGTGTCAACCATCGTTCCGGAATCTACATAAGCTCCGATGTTTACGTAAGAAGGCATCATAATAACTCCCGGTGCAACAAATGCTCCGTAGCGCGCAATGGCATGCGGAACCACGCGAACTCCCAATTCGGCATAGTTCTTTTTCAAAGCCATTTTATCGTGGAATTCGAACGGGCCCACTTCAATGGTTTCCATTTTGCGAATCGGGAAATACATCACAACCGCTTTCTTTACCCATTCGTTCACTTGCCAGGAACCATCTTCCTTCGGCTCTGCAACACGCAGTATTCCTTTGTCGATATCTTCGATAACGTGTTCAATTGCCTGGCGGGTTTCGGCCTGGTCTAACAATGCCCGATTTTCCCAGGCAGCTTCAATAATGGAACGCATATTTTTGGTTTTTCAGCAAAAGTAAAAATAATAGGAAGGAAAACGAATGCTGCGCGTCCTGTTTCCGATTAGGAATTCATCACGAATAAAGCAGTATTTTTGCATGGTAACTTATAATTCTCAATACTTGTCTAAAATCCTCGCAATCGATTTCGGCCTGAAAAGAACCGGTCTGGCGCTTTCCGATGACATGCAATTATTTGCATTCGGTTTAAAAACAATTGACAGCAAAACCCTGATGGATGAACTGAAGCAGCTTGTTGCGAAAGAGAAAGTGGTGGAGATTGTAATCGGTGAACCAAAAAGATTAGATGCTTCCGACTCACACATTACCCAAAATGTACGTTTATTGAAAGAAGCGGTTCAGAAGAATTTTCCGGGGGTGTTAGTGAGTTTGCTGGACGAACGGTTCACTTCAAAAATGGCTTCGGCAGTGATTGCACAAAGCGGATTGAAGAAAAAAGACCGGGAGCAAAAAGGATTGATTGATACGGTAAGTGCCACGATTATCCTCCAGGATTACCTTGAAACCCGCGTAAAATAAGGAAAAGTATTTTGAAAGAGTCTATTTCCTAACTTTGCAGATGTTTAAATGGTTCAAAGAGTTTAAATGTTCAAAAGGGTTCCATTGAACGATTGAACATTTCCACTTTTGAACGCGCTGAAATAGTTCGAAAAGACAAGGATTGGTACCTTGATCTGTATAATGAGAGTAAAAAAGAGAAAAGAATGATATTGCCAATTGTTGCATACGGTGACCCGATCCTGAAAAAGGAAGCGGTGGAAATCGACCAGGATTATCCGGAATTGAATAAACTGATCGAAGACATGTTTGAAACGATGTATGAAGCATCCGGAGTTGGTCTTGCTGCGCCTCAGATCAATCGCTCCATTCGTTTGTTTGTGGTAGACGGAAGTCCGTTTGCGGAAACAGATGAGGATGAAGAAGAAGATCCGAAAGCAGAAGGAATGGAAGGTTTCAAACGCGTTTTCATCAATCCGATTATTGAAGAAGAAGCCGGTGAAGCATGGGGATTCCATGAAGGATGTTTGAGTATCCCGAAAATCCGCGAAGAGGTTTACCGCAAGGAAAAGATCCGCATGACTTATTACGACGAGAACTGGCAATTCCACGATGAGTGGTTTGATGGCTATAAAGCACGGATCATTCAGCACGAATACGACCACATCGAAGGAGTATTGTTTACAGACCATCTTTCGGTATTGAAAAGAAGATTGCTGAGCAAACGACTGCAGAATATTTCCCAGGGATTGATCTCTGTAGCCTATAAAATGAAGTTCCCGACATTCAAAAAAGGAAAATAATGAAGGTATTCTATGCAATTGCTGTCGGAAGTTTGATGATGGCTTGTTCTTCCGGCCCCGAAAAAACTGTTGAAAAGAAAACCGGAACCCGGAAAGGCGATTTGGCTTCTGCCGTGAAGGAAGTGAAATTATTTGAAGATTCGCTGAAAAGAAGCGGAATGCAGTACAGTCAGGAAACAGCAGTTCTGTATGCAGAGAAATGTTTGTCGGTAGCGCATCGTTTTCCCAAATCACCCGAAGCTCCAAGATACATGGATAAAGCACACATTATTTTTGCTTCTTCCGGTTTGCACCAGCGTTCGGTAGTTATCGCGGATTCTTTGATTGCCATGTACCCGGTGTACAAAAACCGGCCGATGGTATTGGAAAGTCTTGCCGGTGCTTACGATGTATTTGTTGTTCCGAGACAGAAGGACAAGGTTAAAAAGTATTACGAACTATTGCTGAAGGAAAGTCCGGATATGAAACCCGAGCAACGAAAGCAGATCGAAGACCGTTTAAAGTACATTGATTTGACCTTTGACGAATACGTTTCCAAAGCAAATTAGGTTTTTGAATGGAATTTCGTTAACTATGTGTTAAAGAAAATTTGGAGTAAGACTTTATAATCTATATTTACAACAACTAATAAGAAACAAAATGAAAAGAGTATTATTTACAATGATGTTAGCTTTTGTAGCTGTGATCAGTGCAAACACTGCTGTAGCTCAGGAAATTCAGAGTCAAAGCGGGGCTAAGATTGAATTTGCGAAAGAAACGCATGATTACGGAAATATCAAATACGGAGCTAATGGAACTTGTACATTTTCTTTTACAAATACAGGGAACGCGCCTTTGATTATTTCAAACGCAAAAGGATCATGTGGTTGTACGGTTCCTGAGTGGCCGAAAGAACCGATTGCTCCGGGAGCAAAAGGAGTAATTACAGTGAAGTACGATACAAAACGTCCGGGTGCTATCAACAAGAACGTAACAATCACTTCCAATGCTGTAAATGAGCCTACAAAAGTAATCCGTATCAAAGGAAACGTTGCTCCGCAACCGGAAGGAACAAGTCCTGTAAACGATGGTGGAGCTCCATCTGCTCACTAAAAAAAATGAACATCAAATGCGTGTTTTAACTATCGCATTTCTGCTATTGAATTCCGCTTTTTGCATCGGTCAGAAAGCGGAATTTTCTGTTGATAAGGCCGTGTTTACTTTCCCCAAAACAAAAGAAGGGCCGGTCATTTCACACGATTACGTTATTACCAATACCGGTGATGCGCCCCTGATCATTTCCGATTACAAAGTTTCCTGTCCTTGCACCAAAGCAATACTTCCAGAACCGATTCCTCCCGGAAAATCGGCAGTGATGCACGTGACTTTTGAGACAAAGGGAAAATACTACGAACAGGATCGTTCAATCATCCTTTCGACCAATACCAAAAAAGGAACCGAAAAGGTCCGCTTCAAAGTCTTCGTTATTCCGGAGGGAGAATAGAGAGTGAAAATGAGAGCGGTAAAGAGGATTTAAACCATCTTTTACAACTCTAGAAAACTGCTTTCAGGCCGTTTCACTTCTTTTCATCATTCTCATTATCTATCCCGCTCTCATTCTGTATTAACAACAATTTAAGACTTGAGTTAAAGCCCTGTTAAACCTGACTTCCACTTCGTTGCTATTCCGTAGATTGCTTCATATTTAAATGCTACACAATGAAAGCAAATACACTTCTTTTAATCTTAAGTTTTGTTTTTACACTGGGTGTAAAACAAGCATCGGCTCAGCCACAAGTTTTGACAGGGCCGCAAATTCAATTCGAGAAAGAATCGCACGATTATGGAACGATTGAGAACGGAGCAAACGGCGATTGCGTCTTTGTATTCAAAAACACGGGAAATGCTCCGTTGATCCTCGAAAATGTGAAAGGTTCCTGTTCGTGTACCGTGCCTCAATGGCCTACAGAACCGATCCAGCCGGGAGCAACCGGTGAGATCAAGGTGCATTACAACACCGCTACTGCAGGTCCGATCAATAAATCCGTTACGATCACATCCAATGCAGTGAATGAGTCGGTGAAAGTAGTACGCATCAAAGGAAATGTGCTTACTGCGAAAGTGCCTGAAACTAAAACGGAAGCCGTTTCGACGAACTAAAATTCCAATCCACCCGATTTCTGAAAAGGTAAACAAAGAACTAATTTTGTTTACCTTTTTTGTTTTGTAACATCTTCCGGAAAAGGCATTATTGTATAGAGATTTAATCGAATGAACCGGCTGGCCAATCAACATTTGCTGCAATTGAGTATGGTGCTGCTCTTATTTTGGAGTGTTCCTTCATACGCGCAGGATTCCCTGAAGCCGATCCGGTTTGAAAAAATAGTTCTTAAAAGAGGGCTGACACTGGATGCGAAGGTGCTTTCCGCTGCAATTACTTCCGGGAAAACGGGCGATAAAGAAAAATTCGACGCCATTCTTTCCTGGGTGGTCAACAATCTGAAATACGATTACCGGCGGTATAATTCCGGAAGAGCTTTTTCGTCCAACCGTTCGTTGAAACAGACATTGAAAAGAAGGAGGGGAATCTGCACGGATTACACCAATCTGATGGATTCGCTGTGCATTTACGCCGGTTTGCAAAATGTAACCGTTACCGGGTATGCGAAAGAAGTGAATTTTGATGTGAACGATGCGCTTTATTTTGACAATCACGCCTGGAGTGCGGTGAAACTGGATCGTGTCTGGTATTTGTATGACCCAACCTGGTGTTCCGGAAATGTGAGTTGGGATTACAAACGTTTGGCAAAATGGCGAATCCGGAAAATTGAAAAATTATCAGGGCGTACGAAAGAAGTCGAGGTAAAATTCGGTTCGAAAATTAAAAGGAATAAGCTTTGCAATTTGCCGAAAGAAACCGTTTACAGTTCTCAAAAAATACATGTTATCCGCTTCTTCCCGCGCATATTCATCCGGATACTGAATTGGTTTCCTTTTAAAATGAAGCAGAAATTCAACGGTGTTGCGAATTCGGAATTCTACCTGGCAAACCCGGAAAAGTTTGCGGTGACCCACTTCCCGAATAACCCGGTCTGGGCTTTCTCGCAAAAGACTTTCAATGTGGCGGATTTTGTTGCAGATACTAAATCCTATAACATTCCTGAGTATTTAGCAATGGACACTACCCGTTACGGGACATTTTGCCTGGATTGCGATGATTATGAAGCATCCGACGAGCTGGTAAGGGAAGCAAGGAATTATTCAGCAAGCCTCCGCAGCAATCCGGACAATCATTTTTTGCCGGGAAATTACAACCTGACCATGGGAGGATATTTGTTCGGTGAAGTCCTGAAAGAAACAGATTCTTTGACCAGGGTACATTTGATGGATTCCACCGAGGCTTATTTGTTGAAAGCGAGAGGGTATTACAAAAAAGCGCAGCAGGATGCCCGGATTGAAGCGACTTTCCAGATCAGGAAGAACACTGCCAAGAAATACGTGCTTTTAAAAGAAAATCGTACCGATTTGGCGGAGTTGAACAAGTTGGTGAACCGGACAGCGACCAAAAGAAACCAGGTGCGTGCGCTGGGTTTCAAGTCGAAGAGCTTGCACAGATCCGAAACGAATTTTTTGAACAAGTTCAACAACAACTACAGGGAAGCGGGGCCGGTAAAGAAAATGAAGGATGAACAACTTGAGAAAGTCCGGCAAAAAATAGCTGCCGGTAAATCTTATTGCGATTCACTGACCACCGAGATCCGTTCGATCCAAACGCGTTTTAAATTGAATCTGGGAGTGCTTTGGCTGAATTTAAGAGAGCAGCAAAAAGTAGCTGTTCCCCTGGTAAATAACTATTACATGGATGGTGAAATGCGGGTTATCAACCAATTGGATAGCTACAAATTCTACATCCGGGAACTGCGGAAGAAAATTGCTGCGGAAAAAGAAGTGCTGGCCAATAGTGTTGACCGGGATGTCCTGGACATGGCAGATTCTGTTTGCAAGGATTACCTGTACCTGGTGAAACTGGTTAAAAAGAGAGATGCAGCCTTTGAGAAAAACAAAAAGAATTTTATGTTGCTCAGACGTGCCAATGTGTTTACGGGAGCGGATGTCAAACAATTCTGCCTGGAATCTTCTGAAACTGTTACCGAAACCATTTGCTGGAATACCGAAAACCAATCGCTGGTAAAAAGCCTGGTGGAAACGTTTAATTATTTTGCCTGGGCCATGCGTAAATCCACAAAGGTCATTCCATGGAATTCCCGGATGGAACTGATTCGTCATAAAAAAATCGAAGATCATGTGAAAACGAATCAAATGCGCAACAGGGATGCAGTTCTGAAGAATTCAAAACTCGTTAATGCTGTTAATGGCAAGCTGCACGATTACCGGAAGAAAATCGAAAGAAAGAAGTAGTTCACCCGGTTCCACGCGCTGAAATTCACCTGATTTTTAAAACTTGCTAAAAATAGCTGTGAGTTATTAACAAGCGGCCTTCCCGGTTTTGATTCGTCCCTTTCTTTTGACTATCTTTATTGTCCCCAAACAAAGACTCACATGTTTTTAATTTTCGATACCGAAACAACAGGTTTACCCCGTGATTGGAATGCTCCTTTGACCGATTTGGACAATTGGCCGAGAGCGATCCAGATTGCCTGGCAATTGCATGATGAGTTGGGGAATCTGATCGAAGCAAAAGACTTCCTGATCCGCCCTGACGGATTCGATATTCCTTACGATGCAGAACGTATTCACGGAATTTCCACCGAATTGGCAACAGAGCAAGGGGAAGCTTTGGAAGATGTTATCGCAGAATTCAATGAAGCTCTGGGGAAAGCGCAGTTCGTGGTCGGACAGAATATTGGCTTCGACCTGAACATTATGGGGGCGGAATTCCTGCGGATGCAGGTGGAAACCAATATGCATGCTCTTCCCGTTCTGGATACCTGTACCGAGGTAACAGCTGAATTGTGTAAGATTCCCGGAGGTCGCGGAGGAAAATTCAAGTTACCGACACTGACGGAGCTACACAATTACCTGTTCAGCGTTCCTTTCGGTGAAGCACACAACGCAACTGCCGATGTGGAAGCAACTACGCGTTGTTTCTTCGAATTGGTCCGCAGAGAAGTCTTTACCAAAGAAGAATTAAAGGTCGAACTGGAGTTTTTCGATCGTTTCAAGATTGCGAACCCGGATTTCATCCAGCCGATCGGGCTTACTCACCTGAATCTTAAGGAAGAAAGCGCCAAACTCAAAAAGCAGACAAGCGACGATTCCGTTTCAGTCGATGTGACGGAAGCAAGGGAACGATTGAGAGATGTTCCTTTCGTACACTTGCACAATCATACGCAGTTTACCATTCTCCAATCCACGATGGATGTGAAAGGATTGGTGAAACAGGCAATCAAACACAACATGCCGGCCGTTGCCCTGACGGATATCGGAAACATGATGGCCGCTTTCCATTTCGAGAAAGCAATTGCCGGGATCAATAAGGAAATTGAAGCGGAACGCCAGCAGGCGGAAGAAAACGGTCAAACATATACCAAACAACCTTTGCTTCCGATTATCGGATGTGAAATGTATGTGTGCCGCGACCGCAAGGATAAAACGGTGAAAGACAACGGATCATTGGTTGTTTTCATTGCAAAGAACAAGAACGGTTACCACAACCTCATCAAGCTGGCTTCCATGGCCCACACCGAAGGAATGTACTACGTTCCGCGGATCGACAAAATGGCTATAGAACAATACCACGAAGACCTCATCGTGCTTACGGGAGGACTGAGTGGAGAAATCCCGAGTTTGTTGTTGAACGTGGGTGAGAAGCAGGCCGAAGAAGCATTGATCTGGTGGAAGAATATCTTCAAGGATGATTTGTACGTGGAAATTATGCGTCACGGTCAGGAAGATGAAAACCGCGTAAATGCTTCATTAATCAAGCTGGCTCAAAAGCATGAAGTAAAAGTTGTTGCGACCAATAATACCTTTTACGCCACGCGCGAAGATGCCAATACACACGATATCCTTTTGTGTGTGAGAGACGGTGAACAAGTAACGACACCAAAAGGAAAAGGACGGAATTTCCGTTTCGGGCTGGAGAATGAAGAATATTACTTCAAATCCGCTGACGAAATGAAGGAATTGTTCCTGGATCTTCCGGAAGCGATTGAAAGTGTTGCGGAAATCCTGGGGAAAGTCGAACATTATCCATTGGCGCGGGAAGTACTTCTTCCTGCATTTGATATCCCGGATGAATTCAAACACCCGGAAGATGAGGTCGACGGAGGAAAACGTGGAGAAAACGCGTACCTGCGTCATTTAACTTACGAAGGAGCGGCAAAACGTTACCCGGAAATTACACCTGAAATCCGCGAACGATTGGATTTCGAATTGGCGACTGTTGAAAGAACCGGTTATCCGGGATACTTTTTGATTGTACAGGATTTCTGTAAGGCAGCGCGTGATATGGGCGTTTCCGTTGGGCCGGGCCGTGGTTCGGCAGCCGGATCAGCGGTTGCTTATTGTACCGGAATTACCAATGTCGACCCGATTGCGTACGATCTCCTATTTGAGCGTTTCCTGAACCCCGATCGTGTTTCCATGCCCGATATCGATATTGACTTCGATGATGAAGGCCGTGGACGCGTAATTGATTGGGTAATTGAAAAATATGGAGCCAACCAGGTGGCGCAGATCATTACTTATGGTACAATGGCTGCGAAATCTTCCATCCGGGATGCAGGCCGTGTATTGGATTTGCCTCTGATCGAAACGAACGGATTGGCGAAACTGATTCCGGATAACTTCTCACTGGATGCGATTTTCAATTGGGAAGAACCGAAACTGGCTGAAAAGTTGGCAAATAGTCCGCTGGATCTGGCAAACGTACAGGAATTGCGGGCACTTGCGCGGGGAAATGACCTGCGCGCACAAGTTCTGAAACAGGCGCAACGCATTGAAGGTTCCGTTCGGAATACCGGGATCCACGCCTGCGGTGTGATCATTACACCGGATGATATTACGAATTTCGTTCCGGTAGCACTTGCCAAAGATACCGGCATGTGGTGTACGCAGTTTGATAACTCCGTTGCGGAAGAAGCCGGTTTGCTGAAAATGGACTTCCTGGGACTGAAGACTTTGACCTTGATCAAGGATGCGGTCCGGAATGTCAAAAAACGGCATGGTATCGATCTCGATCCGGATCATTTCCCGATTGACGACGAAAAAACATACGAATTGTTCCAGCGGGGTGAAACCGTGGGTATCTTCCAGTATGAAAGTCCCGGGATGCAGAAATACATGCGTGAATTGCGCCCGTCGGTGTTTGCCGATTTGATTGCCATGAACGCGTTGTATCGTCCGGGCCCGTTGGAATACATCCCGGATTTCATTAAGCGTAAGAACGGGGAACAGGAAATCAAATACGATTTGGATGCCTGTGAAGAATACCTGAAAGAAACTTATGGAATTACCGTTTACCAGGAGCAGGTAATGCTTCTGTCGCAGAAATTGGCTGGTTTCTCCAAAGGTGATGCCGACGTTCTGCGTAAGGCAATGGGTAAGAAGCAGCGTTACATCCTGGATAAAATGAAGCCGCAATTCGTTGCGCAGGGGCAGGAGCGGGGCCACGATCCGAACATCCTGGAAAAGATCTGGAAAGATTGGGAAGCATTTGCATCCTACGCCTTCAACAAGTCTCACTCCACATGTTACGCCTGGATTGCTTACCAGACAGCTTACCTGAAAGCAAATTATCCGGCTGAATTTATGGCTGCGGTACTTTCCAATAACCTGAATGACATTACGCAGGTGAGTTTCTTCATGGAAGAATGCCGGCGCATGGGAATCGAAGTATTGGGGCCGGACGTGAACGAATCTTCCTATGAATTTACCGTAAACCAAGCCGGAGCCGTGCGTTTTGGATTGGGAGGTATCAAAGGATTGGGAAGCGGGCCGGTTGAAAATATTATCGAAGAACGCAACAACGGATTTTTCACTTCCATCTTTGATATGACCAAGCGACTGAACCTGCGTCTGGTAAATAAGAAAGCGTTGGAAAGCATGGCTTATGCGGGATGTTTTGATTCCTTCAAAGGAGCGCACCGGGCACAGTATTTTGCTTTGGACGGATCGGGGAAAACCTTCATTGAGAATGCTCTGAAATACGGGAACAGTTTGCAGGATAATGAAAATTCCGCACAGGTTTCCATGTTCGGTGAATCAGCAGATGTGAAGATGCCCGAACCAACGATCCCGAATTCGGAAGAATGGAGCTTGCTGTACAAACTGAACCGCGAGCGTGAAGTAGTCGGGATCTTTATTTCCGGCCATCCGCTGGATGATTTCAGGGTGGAAATCGAAGCATTCTGTAACGGAAATGTAGAATTGCTCCAGAATGTGAAAAATCATTTGGGCCGCGATTTCACCATTCCTGCAATCATCACGGATGCGCAGCACTTAACTACGAAGACCGGTAAACCGTTCGGACTGATCATCATTGAAGATTATACGAATTCGCACAAGCAATACATTTTCGGGGATACTTACCTGAAATTCAAACACCTGTTGACGAAAGATTTGTTCGTTGCCATCAAAGGCCGTGTCCAGGAGGGCCCGTACCCGGATAAGATCACGAAAATGAAACCGATCGAGTTCAGTATTACTTCTATTGAGCAATTACAGGATATGATGGGGAACAAATCGGCAACCATCAATATCACAGTTCCGATCAAACTATTGGACCAGATGATGCTCAACAAGCTGGAAACCATGTTCCGCGAAAGCGATGAAGGAAACTGCTCGGTGAAATTCACGGTAATCGATCATTTGGACAATCTGACGGTGAGTATGCCTTCGAAACGTCTTCGGATCAATCCGTCTGCCAGAATGCTCTCAGAAATGAAAGAAATGCAGTTGGAGATTGGTTTTGATACGAATTAATTGACTACTCATTCCTCGGTCAAACTTTTTCTTTTTGCAGTTCAGGATCTGGTTGATCCAGACCGTTTTTGAAGGTCGTTCTCACTCATTTGAGAATTAGTGCATCAGGAGTTTTTTTGCAAATTCCAAAATTGTATCCTTATCTCCCAGGTAATCGTCAATTGTCTGTTCCACCTGGTAGTCGGGTTTTATACCATCTCCGTATCTTTGATCAGGCAATTTTTGTACATCCTGTTCCAGGTCCACAATTGAAAAGGACAATCGTAGTCCCGTATTTGGAAGCCGGTAGGTAACGGGGATGTGCCCTGTGTGTCCGTAGTATCCACCCAAAGCTTCCTGACCGATAACGACCGGTCCTTCATCGCTTTTAACCATACTGGCAAACAGGGAGCCTGCAGACGCAACGAACGGACTGATCAGCAGATATATATTTCCCGAAAAGGCATTTGGTTTTGGAGTCCAGACCGGGTTAAATGTTTCGTTTTGATAATATTTACCGTCTTTTAAAACGGAATGTTCTTCTTTCAATGTTTCTTCGAGTTCTTTGATCTCGTTTTTTTCTTCTTCCAAATAGTACTTTTTCAGCGGCACCTTATTGAAAAGCGTATGCGCAGACTTATTCTCCCTGAAATTCCGGTGGGTCAGATAAGAATACAGCAAGAGGTCGTTTGGATCATTTCCGCCACCGTTTTCCCGGATATCCACAATCAGATTCCGGATATTTTTTTGTTTCAGGTCGGTAAAAACCGAATCAAGAAATCGCGCATATTTCTGATGTCCATCGCTTTTCGTGCCTCCCAATGCAAAGGTGCTTACCGTTAGCAAACCCGTCTGATCAAGGAGTCGAAAGGAATAGTCAGGAACGTTTTTTTCATAATCCGGGATAAATCGTTGCCTGTAATTTCCGATTGCGGTTTTGTAATCAACGGCCTCCAGTGTTTTTTGAGTAATGCCGGAACTGTCTTTATAACTGATTGTAAAAGACTGCTGCGGCCCGTAGGCAAGATAAACATTAAAAAACAAGGCATTCGTTTCCAGGAAAGCGTATTTTCCGGTTGTATTGTAACCATCAGTGCTTAAAAAGCGGGAGACTTCGGTTGCGAAACTGGTGGCATCGGTATGGTTGATAGCAAGGATTTCGCTGCCGGCAGGCATATTCTCCCAGGCAAGATTCGTATAAAGTTTGTTACGGATGTATTTAAGCGGCAGAGGGAAGAATATCCGTTGTTGCCGCAATGCATTTTTCAAGGTGTCGGGATAAAACAGGTCGTTGTGACAGCTACCGGTAAAATCGATGACTTCCCAGACCAGCTTGTAAAATTCACGGTAAGAAATACCGTTTCGGATCCGTTTGCGGTTTGCCTGAAAGATACTGTCTGTTTCCCGTTTGGAATGGTATTTATATAGTCCGGCATTGGCTTTTTCGTAAATGCGTTGAAGGATGTCAAAGTCTTTTTGGAACTGATGCTTGCTGAATGATTGTGCTTCCGATTGAAAAAACGGGAATAAACAGATCAAGATTGCGAGAACTAAGTGCTTCATGTGTTTCTAAATGATACTGTCAAATTTAGAGGAAGCAGAAATACTTTACTTGTAAAATATTGGCAGTTATCTTTCGATTCTGTCCCGGTAAAGTTTTGGAGAAAGTCCGACATACTTTTTGAAACTGTGGGAAAAATGCGCCATGTCCGTAAAATTATATGCGTAGGCAATATCTGTCAGGTCACTGTCCGGACGAATTTCTGATTTTGCGGAAAAGACCTTTTTCATCAGGACATAACTCATCGGTGACATGCCGGTAAGGGCTTTGAATTTTTTTGAAAAACCAAATTTGTTCAGGTGCATCATTTTGGCCAATTCTTCCAGGTAGAATTTGTCCTCGATATGATCTTCAATGTAGTGAATCAATTCCGAAAGATAATCGGAGCGGAAACCGGATGTTTTTTCATTCCGGGAATTGTAAGCGTGTGGCTGAAGCCGATGGATAAAATCCGTTAGTGCATATTCGGAGGAATGATTAGCGCCTGATTTCAGGCTGTTCAAAAGCTGGATAAAGGTCTGATTGAGGTCGTTGTTTCTGATCTGTCTGTCCAGGAATTCGATGTGTTTTCCCTTCAGCATGTGTGCCATTAGTTCGGGCGAAACATACAGGGTATCGAAACTGACGTTGGTGTCGTTGTCTGCCAGCGGGTTTGAGTGTACTTCAAACGGATTGGTGATTGAAATACAGTTTTCCTGGCTGTAGAGGAATTGATTTTCAAGTTCCAGTTTTTCAATACCGCTTCGAATCAGTGAAATACAAAATGTTTCGTGAAAATGCCTGGGAAAATCCTGATTTTGGTTTTCCACGGAAATAAAACTGATTTCATTCGTTAAACTCATGATATTTCACAATTACAAACCTGGTTTGTGCTCCAGCGTGTTTAATGCTCCGGAGAGTTTAATATACAAATAAGTATGCATTGCAACATTACAAGTGCACGAATAATAGTTATAGACAAGCTCCGGATCACTCGTCGCAACTCATTCTTATTTCCGGCTGAAATTAAGGGACAGGCAAATATCCATGCTTTTTGATTTCCTCCAAATCGGTATGATCTGAAGTTTTTACTTTCCAAGTCATAATAAAATCCGGGTTTTCAACGGTTTCACCGGTCGATTTTTCCCGGTATGCTCCAAATTTTGCTTTCCGGATCGTTTCCTTCAAATAAGGAATCCGGAAAATGCTGTCGTCATCCCGGATGATTTTGAAAAATCCGTCAATGGTCAATTTAGCAACCCTTCCGTGTGTTTGGTAACGCTCGATTACTTTCCCATCTTTATCTACGAAGGTCAAGCCGATTAAAAAGACTTTCCCTTTCAAATAATTCCGTAATTGCCTCCAGGTCATCATAATCATTCCTTTTTGGTGAATTCTTAAGTTACAGCTTCATGCTGTTTTTTGCCGAAAATGAATTGCCAGAAACTGTTAAGATTTTGGATAAATTAAGAATTGAAAAAGCCTATATCTGGTCAGGTGTTGTTCCCCAGCCGTCAAATTCACAATCAAATTGGTAGCCTAAATCACACATTTGCACTGTCCAATTTGTTACCACCTCATCGGACATTTTCATTTTATTCGTCCAACCTGTTATTATGAAAAGTTTTTTGTCACTCGCTGAAACGCCAAATTGAACATCGTAACCCAGTTTTGCAATTTCAGCGGCCAATAGTTCGGCTTTATCTGCTGTATTTGTGTAAAAAAAGTACTCTAATTTCAATTCACTAACCTCATTTACGCCAATTTTTCTCAACTGTTCAAGTGTTTTTGGAGTCATGTGTTTTTGCGTATCCCGGCTATTGCGAAAATTTGCTTCGTTAAGGAACGGACGGGATTTCGGCTTGAGGAAGTTAAAAAGCCCCATTTTCAATCATTTCAATTTCATTAATAAATAAGAAAACACCAATGCATTGGACTTTGCGGTTTGCTCATTGGTAGATGAACCGGCGTGTCCGCCTTCCGTATTTTCGTAATAATACGTTTTGTATCCCAATTCATTCATTTTGGCCACCATTTTACGCGCATGTCCCGGGTGAACGCGGTCGTCACGGGTAGAAGTGGTGAAGAAGACTTCCGGGTAATTCATTCCGGCCTTTAAGTTCTGGTACGGAGAATATTTTTGAATGTAAGCCCATTCTTCCGGAATATCCGGGTTTCCGTATTCGCCCATCCAGCTTGCTCCGGCCAGTAATTTATTGAAACGCTGCATATCCAGCAACGGAACCTGGCAAACGATGGCGTTGTATAAATCCGGGCGCTGTGTGAAGGCAACTCCAACCAGCAAACCGCCGTTACTTCCTCCCATAACTCCCAGGTGTTGTGGAGAGGTGATTTTCTTCGCAATCAGATCTTCCGAGACAGCAAATAAATCATCAAATACATTTTGGCGTTTTTCCTTGATGCCGTCCTGGTGCCATTTCGGACCGAATTCCCCGCCACCGCGAATATTGGCCAATACAAACACTCCGCCTTTGTCCAGCCAGGCATTTCCGTATTTCGACATGTAGAACGGCTGGTAAGAAACTTCAAATCCTCCGTAGGCAAGAATCAATGTAGGGTTGCTTTCATCCATTTTCAGGTTTTTGGCAGCTACCACGAAGTATGGAACCATCGTTCCGTCTTTTGATTTTGCTTTGAACTGCTTTACTTCGTATTTACTTGCATCAAAGTAAGATGGAAGGGACTTGTCTGCTTTAAAAGTGTTGGTGGAAGCATCTGCCACATACAAGGTCGTCGGAGTAATGAAATTTTCGTACTGGAAAAAGTACTGGTCCGAAGATTCATTGGTCGTAATAATGGTGATTGTTCCGAAATCCGGGGCTTTCACCTTTTCATGGGCCCATTTTCCATTGTTGAACGAATAGATATACAATTGGCTCGTCACATTGGTCAACAGGTTCACTAGTACTTTGTTCTTAGTGGTCGATACTTCCGAAATACTGGAAAATTGATCCGGCTGGAGCATCAGTTGAACTTCTTTCGTTCCCTTCAATAACTGGCTGAAATTCATGCTTAAAAGCGCTCCGTTTGGATAGGTTTTGGAATTGACCTTCCAGTCGGATTTCAATTGAATGATCAGCTGATCGTTCAGTAAACCACTGATATTACAGTCTTCCGGAATATCCAATGCAACAATTTTATTGTCGATCCAGATCAACTTTTGGGAAGTGAAGAATGTAGGAGCTCTAGATATGAAAGTATACGTTTTTTCGCCATCCCGCAATGTTCCGCCCCAGGTACCCACATCCGATGCTTGTCCTTCATAGATAAGTTGTGCATCCTGAAGCAACGTGCCGCGTTTCCAGATTTTTACCTGGTTCGGATAACCGGAAGTGGTCATGGTTCCCTCTCCGAAATCGGTTGAAACACACAGCGTATTTTCATCGATGTAACTCGCTCCGCCTTTTGCTTCATTGATTTGGAACCCGTCTGCGATGAATTCTTTTTTTGCAGCATCAAATTCTTTGATAACTACCGCATCACCGCCCCCGTTGGAAAGCTGGACCAAAAAGCGGTTTTCAGAACCGTGAAAGGCCGTGGATCCTTTGTAAACCCATTTGATATTGTCTTTTCGCGATAATTCATCGATGTCCAGAAGAATTTCCCATTGAATGTTTCCGTTGGTATAATCCGTCAGCAAACATCTCCTCCAGATTCCACGCTCGTGTTCCTGGTCTTTCCAGAAATTGTAAACGTATTTCCCACGAATTCCCGGGTAAACGATCCGCTCGGGAGAATTGGAAATTTCCAGGCTCTTGTCGTAGATGAACTGGTAATCCTTCTCTTTGCTTAGTTTGTCGAGCGTAGCTTTGTTCTGAGCAGCTACAAAGTCCAGTGCTTTTGCACCGTCTACTTCTTCCAGCCATAAATAATTGTCTTGCTGTGCCTGGATAAAAGGAGTTGTTCCAAGAAGTGTCATGAGTATGAGGGGATATTTTGTCATGGTATATTATTTATCTGCGGTTTGTGAATGTGGCGGGAAACAAGATACAAATTATTTGGTCTGGAAAAGCTTTATTCTGTATCCGGAAGATAAGGGCCGCCGGTTTCTCCCCAGCCCCATTTTGGCATCGGTTCGTTTGTGTCCACCGGGTTTTCTGTCAATGCGGAATTGATTACAGCCAGGCGCGTGCCCCATTCAATGTAACCGACAAAGGCTGACCGGAATTCAGGATCGCTTTTAAGCCCGACTTCATCAGCCGTTTGCAGTAAAAGATGTACCCAGCGTTGCCGTTTTTCCTCGTTGAGCATTTTGCCGATGTGTTTACCGATCATTTTAGCATGACTTCCGTTGTTCTCCTGTGTATAGAATTTTTCTCCGCCGAAAACTTCTGCCACAAAATTGGAGACATGCTTCACGTGTTCCGGTGACATGTCTTTAAATACTTCGCCAAGCAGATCATCTTTCAGAACTTTCGCGTAAAATTGGCTGAAGAGCGTTTCAAAGGTTTTGATATCGCCCGCCCACTCATATAAAGTTGGTATCTTTTTCATTCCTTCTAAATTAATGATTGTCTTCCAGATTTCTAACCCGGAAGAAAAGATCAAAAGAATATGCAGAAGATTAATCCAGCAAACTTCTCAACTCGATCAATTCATTCACCTTTTCCAGGTTTCCTACCTGCTGGAAGGAAGAAATGAGGTTGGTCAGCATTCTGCGGATAATATCCGAATTGGAGCAGGGCTGGAAATGGCTCGCCTGCGGAGCTACCTGGATACTCGACAAAAACTGTACGATATCGTCTTTTTGCAGCATGCTTCCTTTGGAAAATGCATTGATGTAGAACAAAACACCGTATTCGTTGCCATTGGAAATAAACTGGTTCACGCCGTTGTTATCCATATACGCCAGGATGAAATGGTTCGGCAGGTTTACCCCGTAAATCGGTAATTTGAGTTCCTGTGCAATAATACTGTACAGAATGCTCAGACTTAGCGGGTTTCCTTTCTTGGTTTCAATCACCGTGTTCAGGAAGGAATTGAGCGGAGAATTATAATTCTTGGAATTTCCGGAAAATCCGTATTGTCCGAAAAGTACTTTATTGATAATCCGGATTGATTCGAAAGCGGTCATATTCGGATTTAACTCCAGCCAGCAATCCCTGCGTACGCGTTCGATGAATTCGTAAATGTGTTTCTCGTCTAAACCCGGATATTGGTATTTTGCAACGATGATGGAGCCTTTCAGCAAATCTTTGGTCGAACTGCGGTACCAGGAAAGCATCTGCCGTTTGCATTCTTCAAACTGGATCTCGTGGATCAAAGTTTCGATCCTGGATTGAAAGAGCAATCCGTAATCTTTTTCTTCCCAGGAAGATTCGAGTAGCTGAACTGCTTCCGGGCCGATCTCCAGCAAACGATCTCTTACATGCGCATATACTTGCTCATCAGGATCATCCATGAGCGCAATCAGTGCTTGTAAAGATTTGAGATCTTTCATAGAACAAAGATATGGGAAGCTGAATTCTGATTTTGATTTCCTTCGTTGAAACTATTAATACCGGAATGTGAACAACGAATTAAAAAGGTTTAAAGGGCTTGATTTTGCTCGGTAAAAAATAACAGACTGTGTAACTTTTTGCTAAATAATCGGTTAAAAGTGATATTTGCTCATTTATATCAAAAACGTTTGGTATGTTATTTGTTATCAACGATATTCGTATCTCTAAAACTACATCAAAATGAAACGACTATTAATTTTTAGCCTCGCTTTAGCGACTCTTGCACAAGTTGCATCATGTAAAAAAAAGGTTGGCTGGGAGTATGACCAAAGCAGCGCTCCGACAACAAACGCAATCGCAGAAAATGCTTATGCCGAAATGGCGAACATGTCCGACCAGGCATACAAAGGAGGTGTTTTCGTTTACGGGATCGGGAAGCCAATTATCCGTTACCAGGACACTCACGAAGTTTCCGAAACAGAGAAAGCAGACTGTAATGTGATCATCACGATTGATACGGTAGGTTCTCAGGATACAATTACCATTGATTGGGGATCCAACAACTGTACCTGCCTGGATCAGAAACAACGTCGTGGTAAGTTGATCATTGCTTACAACGGACCGTATTACAACCAGGGAACAATTATCCGCTATACGCCGGTTAATTACTATGTCAATAACAACAAGGTAGAAGGATTGATGACGGTTGAGAATATGGGGCCAAACGGATTGGGGCAGCCTTATTACAATGTGAACGTAGACGGTGTTGTAACCTTAACTACCGGAGAAATTGCAACGTATGTTTCTTCCCAGGTGCGAACTTTTACGAACGGGTACAATACGATTTTGAATATTTACGACGATGAATGGGACGTGACCGGAACGGCTACAGCAGAAGTAGTAAACGGAGACGGTTACGTAGCGAACATTACCAGCCCATTGCATGTGAAAGTAGGATGTCCTTACATTACAAAAGGAACATTGGAGATCACACCAACCGGAAAATCGGTTCGTACGATTGATTACGGTTCGGGATCTTGTGACGGAACATTTACCATCCTGATCAACGGTCAGACATATACGATCGTGGTGTAACGCCTATAGATATATCCAAAAAAACGAGGGGTGGAAAATTTTTCCACCCCTACGTTTTTTATTCAAATGTTTTTACGAAAGTACTGACGTTTGTCTGTGTCAAACCGCCGGTTATTGTTAGCTCTTCATCAATTCCGAAATCAATCGGTCGTTGGAGAACCCTTCTGCTTCCGCGCGGTAATTTCTTACGATACGGTGTCTCAAAATCGGTAAAGCAACAGCTTTTACGTCGTCGATATCCGGTGAAAAACGCCCGTGCAGTGCTGCGTGGCATTTTGCTCCTACAATTAAGTATTGAGATGCTCTCGGACCTGCTCCCCACGAAATAAAATCTTTCGTCAGTTGCGGGGCCATCGGGTTGTCTTTACGTGTTTTTGCGACCAGTTTCACGGCATATTCCAATACGTTGTCAGGAACCGGAATACGACGGATCAATTCCTGGTATTCCGCGATCTTTTCACCTGAAACGATTTGTTTCAATTGTATTTTTGTATCGGAAGTCGTGCTTTTTACTATCGCCAATTCTTCTACGAACGTCGGATAATCTACCCAGATATTGAACATGAAACGGTCCAGCTGAGCTTCCGGCAACGGATAAGTTCCTTCCTGTTCAATAGGGTTTTGTGTTGCCAATACGAAGAACGGATGCGGCAATGAATACGTTGTTCCCGCAGCAGTTACTCTTCGCTCCTGCATGGCTTCCAAAAGTGCGGATTGCGTTTTCGGAGGCGTACGGTTAATCTCATCGGCCAAAATGATGTTATTGAACAAAGGCCCTTTGATGAATTTGAACTGGCGGCTTTCGTCCAGGATTTCAGAACCTACAATGTCCGATGGCATTAGATCGGGAGTAAACTGAACACGGTTGAAAGACAAACCAAGCGTGTCGGCAATCGTATTTACCAAAAGGGTTTTTGCCAATCCGGGAACCCCTACAAGCAAACAATGCCCGCGGGAAAAAATGGAGATCAATACCTGATCAACTACTTCTTCCTGGCCGACAATGACCTGGTGGATTTCGTTCTTAAGTGCTTTATAGTCTTTTACCAGTTGTTCAATAGCAGCTACGTCTGACATAGTTTTATCGTTTTTTCTTTAAGGTGCTTTAGGAACCCATTGATTTTGAAACTGACAATCTTTGAAAGAATCATCAATGCGGATATATGCGGTTGAAATTTTAGATTTCGTCCAGGTTTCGATAGCTTTTTGCTTCTTTTGTTCCAATGCCATCATGCGGAATAAGTTGTAATCATCCGTTAGGTTACCCACGTGCGGCTTGGTACGTTCAGCTACGCGTACAATGCGGATTGCTTCCTTGCGCTCGTTGAAATCGTAGTACAAAAGCGGAGCGGTAATCTGGTTGATTTCCAGTCCGTCTGTCAATTGGAACATCATCGGGTCAACCTGGTTCACTTGTTCAACACTCCATTTGATCTCCCCGGTAATCGGGTTGGTGATGAATCCTTTGTTTTCCTTCGTGTTTGCATCGTTCGAATAGATCTTAACAGCGTCTTCCCAGGTTATTTTATTTTCTTTCAGTTCGCTGTAGCATTTCTCAATGCGCTTGCTGGAAGCATCCAGGTTGTCCAGGCTGAATTTAGGAGCTATCAGGATGTGATTTACTACGTAATCATCACCCTTTCGTTCGATCAGCTGCATGAAGTGATATCCGAATTCTGTTTCAAACACTTCACTGATTTCTCCTACTTTTAAGCTGTAAGCCGTTGCTTCAAACGGGCGTGCCATCTGACCGCGTGTACCTTCGATCCGTCCGCAGATTTTAGCACTTCCCGGGTCTTCGGAATAAAACGCTGCAGCGGAACAAAAACTGGTTTTACCGCTAACGACTTGTTTCCGGATATCTGAAAGTTGCTTGTAGGCAATGTCCTTATCGTTTTTTGTAATGGCCGGGAAAATGGCTATCTGCTGGAAAGAAAGCTGCGAGTTGATATACGGCAAACTGTCTTTGGGGATCGACTTGAAAAAGTTCTCAACGTCAAGCGGGGAAACATCAATGGCAGAAGTAATGCCTCGTTCTACTTCCTGTCCCTGCATTCTTTTCTTAATGATGGTTCTGAATTCTTCTTTGATCTGGAGTTTGGTTTTGCCATAAAAAGATTCAATGGTAATCGGATTCCCTTTTTCATCTTTCACATTCTTCATCTGACTTTCAATCATGCGAAGCTTGTTTTCCATTTCTGCATCCACCTGTTCGTCGCTGATCTGGATAGAATCCAATTCGGCCTGGTTTACCAGCAGGAAGTTATACAGCATTTGTTCCAGGATAGCGCAGTCATTGATGTCTGCATCCGGAATACCATTTTGCTTCATGGATTGTTTTTGTCCCTCGATTTCTGAAAAAAGCACAATGTTATCACCCACCTGAGCAACTACTTTATCGATGATTTTAGGTTGGGCAAAGGATTTGGTAAATGCCAGTATGAAGAATAAACTAAGGATTATGCTGTATTTCATGTTCTTTTTATCAAGCAAAATGAGTTGCTAATTTCGTGTTCTTTTTTGAGATTCAATCAATAACGCAAAGCAAATTACATTATTTTAAGAATAAACTGTTTTTTGCAAAAAGAAAAACCGGCTTTGCCGGCTTTCTTTTCTTATTTTCCTAAACTGTAAAGGACTTGCTCGTGTATCACTATCGGGTGCTTTTTGGCAATTTCCGTCAACCATTCTTTTTCGAGATAGGTTTGATAATCGGAAGTTGCAGCTCCTTTCGCTTCTGCCATTGTTTTCTGCATCGGCTCCAGGATCTCGTCCACTTTCACAATGTAATACTTGCCGTCAACCACATAAGCCGGATTGACTCCTTTTTTCAACTCGTGTCCTTTCAAATACGGAGTAGATTCTACTTCAAATTTACCAGTTCTTACACGCAGGTTCAATTCCGAATCCTTGTTGATTGCATTGATTACCGTGCGGGAAGAAATCGTATCGCTTTTCAGCATAGCAGCCACTTTTTTCGCGATGTCTTCATTCGAACATTCGTAAATATAGGCGTTGTATCTTTTTCCCCATTTGTAGTTCGCGTTGTTGCTTTCAAAGAAAGTTTTCAACCCGGAAGTATCTTTGATCGCTTTGTTCCAAACTTTATCGGACATCACTTCGTACAACAAAATTCCGTCGTGGTATTCCTGCATCAATGCTTTGAAGTCTGGGTATTTGCTGTCTAATTTGCTTTCTTCGTAACCAAGGATTTCGCTGTTTTGCCAAGCTGCGTATTGCTTTTTCACCAGGGTATTTGCGTCCATGCTCTTGTAAGCTCTGAAGTTCTTTTGCAGGTAAGCGGCAAAATCTTTCTGAGTGAAGGATTTTTTATCCAAAGTAAACATGGCTGTGTTTGATTTCAAAGCATCAGCATTCCAGGTTCCTTTGTAGTAGTTGGTATCGATGTTTTGTACGAACCACTTGCTTGTTTTGCTGTAATTATCCTTGAAAGCATATGTTTTCTTCAGCTTTTCAATGAATGATTGCTGAGTTACAACGGCACGCTCGTCTTTATTGACTTTGCCCTGGATCTCTTTTTTCAATTCTTCAAAGCTGCGCAGAGGTGTTAATTCCAAACGTTTGATGATGTGGTATCCGAAAGCTGTTTGTACCGGTTGTGAAACGTCTCCGTTTGCTTTCAGCTGGAAAGCTGCTTCTTCGAATTCAGGAACCATGCGTGTGGTTGTTCCTGTTCCGAACAATGGCAATTCTCCGCCTTTTTCAGCTGTTTGTGCATCGTCGGAAAACTCGCTTGCCAATTTTTCAAAAGATTCTCCGGCTTGCAATTTCGCGTAAATCTCATCTACTTTTTTATGAGCTGTTTCGATTTCTTCAGGAGTTGCTTCTTTTCCGGTTGCAACCATGATGTGTGCTGCTTTCATGGTTCCTCTCGCCGGGCGCATATCGATTACTTTCAGGATGTGGTAACCGAATTTGGTGCGAACAGGATTGGAAATTTTCCCAACCGGTGTATTGTAAGCCGCTTCTTCAAACTGGTATACCATCTGGAATGCAGTGAAGTAACCCAGGTCTCCGCCGTTTCTTACTGCGGATGGATCATCGGAACCATTTTTTCCTTTTGCAACAGTGGCGAAATCTTCACCGTTCTCGATGCGTTTTTTGATAGCCATGATGCGGTTGTAAGCCGCCAGCGTATCTTCAGGAGAAGCATTTTCCGCTACTTTCACTAAAATATGAGAAGCATGAACTTCATTTTTCATGCGCTCGTATGCCTGTTTTACCAAAGCACTGTTCTTCGTAGAATCAATCAGGTATGGCTGCGACAATTGTTTTCTGTAACCCGCCAATTCCTTTTTCAATTTCGGAATGGTATCGTATCCAAGTGCTTCTGCTTCTGCAACTTTCAACTTGAATTTCTTGAACAATTCCATGTACTCATCCAACGATTGTTTGTCGTATTTCGGATTGGTATTATTCTTTAAGTAAATCTGGAGGAATTCGGATTTGGTGACCTTTTTACCGTCAATTTCCATCACAACGTTATCCGTTTGAGCGGTGGTATTCAGGGAAAACAGGATTCCTAAGGCTAATATTAGTCGTTTTTTCATGTATTGTAATACTTTATGCAAACCAAGAACGCCAAAAATAACACATTGTTTTTGGTTTGAAAGTAAAATCGGGATGATTTAAGAAAAAATTAAGGATTAGGCAGTGGCGTATAAAAAAAGGGGCGAATAATTATTCGCCCCTGCCATGTATCATTTTAAACTATAATTCGGTGCTTCCCGTGTGATCGTTACATCGTGCGGGTGCGATTCACGCATTCCTGCTGAGGTAATGCGTACGAATTCAGCTCCTTTTAATTTGTCGATCGAACCTGCTCCGCAGTAACCCATTCCGGCTCTCAAACCACCAACGATCTGGTAAACCACTTCGAATAAGTTTCCTTTATATGGAACGCGTCCTGAAATTCCTTCCGGAACCAGTTTTTTGATATCGTCTTCCGCATCCTGGAAATAACGGTCTTTCGAACCTTTTTGCATCGCTTCCAAAGATCCCATTCCGCGGTAAGATTTGAATTTTCTTCCTTCGTAGATGATGGTTTCACCCGGAGATTCTTCTACTCCTGCAAACATGGAACCGATCATCACTACATCTGCTCCGGCAGCGATCGCTTTTACGATATCTCCCGTATAACGGATACCACCGTCGGCAATTACCGGAACTCCTGTTCCTTCCAATGCCAGAGCAACATCATTGACAGCTGTCAACTGCGGCACTCCGACTCCTGCGATCACACGTGTTGTACAAATAGAACCCGGGCCGATTCCTACTTTCACAGCATCTGCACCTGCTTCTACCAGGTATTTTGCAGCGGCTGCAGTAGCAATATTCCCTACGATCACATCCAACTGCGGGTATTGCGCTTTGACTTCTTTTAGTTTCACAACCACACCTTCCGTATGTCCGTGAGCAGTATCGATAACGATTGCATCTACACCGGCCTCAACTAAAGCCTGTACACGCTCGATGGTATCGTGTGTAACTCCAACAGCTGCAGCAACACGCAGTCTTCCGTATTGGTCCTTGCAGGAATTCGGGTGTGTTTTTACTTTGATGATGTCGCGGTAAGTGATCAACCCGATCAGGGTGTTGTTTGCATCAACAACCGGTAATTTTTCGATTTTATTTTCCTGTAAAATATCTTCTGCTGTTGCCAGACTTGTTCCGTCTTTGGTAGTGATCAGGTTTTCAGTGGTCATGATTTCTCTAACCGGACGAGTATGGTTTTTCTCAAAACGCAAATCGCGGTTAGTGATAATTCCTTTTAATTTTCTGTTTTCATCCACTACCGGAATTCCGCCGATCTTATACTCAGCCATTAATTCCAATGCATCTTTGACAAGGGCGTGCTCGGATAAAGTCACCGGATCCAGGATCATTCCGCTTTCGGAACGCTTTACTTTCCGTACTTCCAATGCCTGGTCGGCAATGCTCATGTTTTTGTGGATCACTCCGATTCCTCCGTGCTGGGCAAGTGCAATAGCCAGACTTGCTTCCGTAACCGTATCCATTGCAGCGGAAACGATAGGAGTATTGACCTCGATGTTACGGGTAATTTTACTTTTTAATTGAACGTCGCGTGGTAGAACTTGTGAAAATGCCGGGACTAAGAGTACGTCGTCGTAAGTGAGACCTTCTCTGACTGAATTAAGATTGGACAGTGCCATGTTTGAACCTACTTTTGAAATAAATTCTCGCAAAAGTAATTATTTTCGGTTACAAACAAATCGGTTTAGTTAAAGTTTCTGTTAACTTTTCGACTTTCAGCTGATAATTAATGTTAAACGCTTCCAAAGCCTTCGATGATTGTCGAAAATTCCGTATTCTTGCTGTATGAATAATTGGTTGAAATACGGACTTATCGGAATGGTATTTGCCATTTCACTGAACGCGAATTCTCAAAATAAAGAGCGTTTAATTCAATTGTCGGGAGTAGTTGTTTCTTCAGATAGCTTGCAGGAAATGCCTTACGCCGGGGTTTATAACAAAACCATTCATAGAGGTACGATTGCTGATGTCTATGGGTTCTTTTCCCTGGTTGTCCAGCCGGGAGATACAGTGATGTTCCGGTATTACGGTCACAAACCTTCTTCTTACATTGTTCCGGATACTTTAACCGAGAACCGTTATTCAATTATTCATATGATGATGGTTGATACCATTCAGTTAACTGAGGTAGTTGTCTATCCATGGCCATCCAAAGAAGCATTTGCACAAGCGTTTGTAGAAATGAATCCTTATGACGATGCGATGCTGAGGGCTCAGAAACAATTGTCGGGACAATCCCTGGCGCAAATTGCTTCCCTAGTTCCGAGTGATGCTTCTCTTTCTTTCGGGAACGTGGTAAACCAAAACAATACACGTTTATATACAATGGGGCAATCTCCGGTAAACAACTTGCTGAACCCGTTTGCCTGGGCAACCTTCCTGCAGAAATGGCGATCCGGTGAACTGAGACGTCAATAAAAACTCCCAAAAAATGATTTCGTGATATAACGAAATCATAATATCATGTTTTAATATTCTGCTCTTCGATGACCTCTTTACGGCAAGAGTAAAAAGGTTATTTTGCTTTCAGCGCTTTTTTATACCGTTCTAATACCCGTTCGCGAGCCCATTTGTGTTCCACAATTGGTTCCGGGTAATCAGCAGTTCCGAATTCCGGCACCCACTTTTTGATGTATTCAAACTTCGGATCGAATTTTTCCTGCTGACTGGTCGGGTTGAAAATGCGGAAATAGGGAGCTGCATCAACTCCCGAACCTGCGGCCCATTGCCAGCCACCGACATTGCTCGCTAATTCGAAATCCAGTAATTTCTCCGCAAAATAGCGTTCCCCCAATCGCCAGTCATGCATCAGATGCTTGCAAAGGAAACTCGCCACCACCATCCGGATACGGTTGTGCATATGACCTGTTTCATTCAGTTCGCGCATTCCGGCATCAACCAGCGGATAACCGGTTTTACCTTCGCACCAGGCCCGGAATTGTTTTTCGTCAAATTCCCATTCAATGCGGTCGTATTCGGATTTGAAAGCATGGTCCATACTTTTGGGATACCAATACAGGATCATCTGGTAAAAATCCCGCCAGATCAATTCGTTGAAGTATTTTTCGTTGGTTGCTTTTGCGTACCTGGCCAATTCGCGAATGGAGATCGTCCCGAAACGCAGGTGCAGACTTAGACGCGACGTTCCCTCAATGGAAGGAATATCACGGGTTTCGTGGTAATTCCGGATGATTTTGGTTGGAATGGTGAGTGAAGGAAATTCCTGTGTTTGAATTTCACTGAACCCTAGTTCTTCCAGGCTGGGAAGAGCAAATTTCTTTCCCTTGTTCAGGTTGGAAGTATATTTTTCAACCGGGTAAGTACTCAGGTAGAAATCGTTCAGTTTTTCCTTCCATCGTTTCATGTAGGGAGTAAAAACGTGATAGGGATTTCCGTCGGGCTTCACCACCTCATCTTTTTCAAAAATCACCTGGTCTTTCGAGCCTGAAAAGGTACAATCCAGTTTTTGAAGCGCTTCGTGAACGGATTTGTCGCGTTTAATGGCATCGGGTTCGTAATCCCTGTTGCAAAATACTTTTTGAACGGAATATTCTTTGACCAGTTCTGGAATTAATTGCGTTGGATTTCCCCGGAAAACCCACAAGGAAGCCCCGAGTTTTTGATAAGCTGCCTGTAATGTTTCAATCTGCTGATGAATAAACAGAACACGCTGGTCATTTTTCGGAAGTTTGCTTAGTATTTGGGTATCAAAAATGAAAATAGGCTGAACATTTTCTCCTTGTTTTAATGCTTTGAAAAGTCCGGCATTGTCGTGGATTCTCAGATCTCTCCGATGCCAGAAGAAGGTCAGTTTTTCCATAATTCTATAAAATGTGCAGGGGGCGAAAAATTTTTTCGCCCCCTACACTTATGTTTTAATACCACGAATGTATAATCCCCATAACGGCCACCAGAACACCTACGATCGTTCCGATCAGGGTCATTCTCGTGCGTTTTTTCAGGTAAACGATCGAACAGAATAGTACGGAAAAAACACCGATTATGATGCTGAGCATGCTCAGGGAAAACAACTGGTTTTCGTAGTTGAATCTCAATGCCTGGGTAAATTCATTGTCCTTGATATCGGCATTACTGTTCAAATCTGTCAGGAACGGAATGATCGCGAATTGGTTGTAACAAACCAAAAGCAAACCTACAATGCTGATTACAAAACCTATTGCCGAAAGAGCTCTCATACTAATTGATGTGTGCGCAAAAATATAAAAGATTCAAGAACCTTTTCTTACATTTTAAATATTTAGTTTCCATCGTATTCGACTCCATTGCGGGGAGTTTCCCACAGGCGCACTTTTAATTTCAATCCTGCCGGAAGTTTGTCGCGTAAAATATTCCAGCAAACGAATGCGATGTTTTCCGCAGAAGGGATCAAATCTTTGAATTCCGGACAATCCAGGTTCAGGTTCCGGTGGTCGAAACGCTCCAGGATTTCCAGCTTCATAATGTCGGAAAGCTGTTTCATGTCCATTACATAACCGGTGTCGGGATTGATCGGACCGTCCAATTCCACTTCCAGTTTGTAATTGTGTCCGTGAAAATTGGGGTTGTTGCATTTCCCGAAAACACGGTTATTGGTTTCATCGTCCCAGTTCGGATTGAATAAGCGATGTGCAGCATTGAATTGTTCGACGCGAAAGATCTTCATGGGAAAGTATTTCTTCTATTATTTGTTTGTACTGAATTACCTGAATCTTGCCGTGTCGTTTGCTATTCTTTCTGACAACTACAATAAATTCAGGTTATGACGAAGATAAGAAGTAAATAGCAAACGGTACTTTTTATTGTCGGGAATCCGGATGCGTTCGCCCAAAATAATATGGGGATCTGTTTGCCGGATCTTGTGGAATAACTTGACATAGTAACGATAAGCCATATAAACTCCAAAGCGTGCGTCTTTAGGCAATTTCTTAATGCCCTCATATCCTGCTTTGAAATCCATTTCGATTTCCTCTTCGATTTTCTGCTTCATGGCATGGTCGAAATGATCAAAATTCATTTCCGGGAAATATGAGCGGCCCAACTGGTAATAATCGGCATTCAGATCGCGCAGGAAATTGATCTTCTGGAAAGCAGCACCCAATTTCATGGCCGGTTCCTGCAATTCTTCGTAGTCAAGCTGGCTTCCCCTTACAAAAACCTTGAGGCACATCAAGCCTACCACTTCTGCAGAACCTAAGATGTACCGCTCGTATACCGTGCGCTCGTATTGGGAGGTTTCCAGGTCCATTTCCATCGAATCCAAAAATATCTCAATCAATTCCTCGTCAATTTTATAGGTATTCACCACCCATTGAAAGCTGTTCAGGATCGGGTTCAGGGAAATGCCGCGTTCAATCGCTTTGTAAGTTTCGGCTCTGAATTCCTTCAGCAAATCTTTCTTTTCATACTCGTGAAAACTGTCTACGATTTCATCTGCGAAACGCACAAATCCGTAAATGGCATGGATAGGTGCCTGCAGGTCTCTGCTCAGAAATCGGATGCCCAGGGAAAAGGACGTACTGTACCTTTTGGTTGTCATGGCGCTCATGTCCAGTGAAAGTGTGTCGAATAATTGTTTCATAGCAGTGGTTTAATATTGTTTTTCAATTTGTTTGATCACATGTTTTGCGACCACTTCTCCCGAAACGATAGATGGCGGAACTCCAGGTCCCGGAACCGTCAATTGCCCTGTATAAAACAGGTTTGATAAATGCTTGTTCTTGATACGGGGTTTCAATAAAGCAGTTTGTTTCAATGTATTTGCCAATCCATAAGCATTTCCTTTAAAGGCGTTGTAATCCGTTACAAAATCGGAGATGCAATAACTACGCTTGTAAACAATGTGTGGATTGAGATCAAACCCTATTTTTTCGATTAATCGATTTCGCAGGATCTGGAAATAATCTTCGCGTTGTTTTTCCGAATCGGTAAGATTTGGTGCGATCGGTATTAATAAAAACAGGTTTTCACCGTTTTCCGGCGCAACGGAAGGATCTGTTTTCGAAGGACAACTCGCATAGAAAAGCGGTTTGCGCGGCCACTTCGGATTTTTATAGATGTCAGAAGCGTGTGCGTCAAAATCCTCATCGAAAAACAGGTTGTGGTGAAGCAGATTCGGAACTTTACAATCCAAACCGATGTAGAACAGGAGGCAGGAGGGAGCCATTATTCGCTTTTCCCAGTAACTGTCCGTGTAATTGGCTTTATTTTTCAGGAGTTGTTCGGTGTGTTGATAATCCGCTCCGGAGATCACATAATCACAGGCAATTTCTCCCCGGGAAGTATTAACAGACCGGATTTCCCCGTTTGAAGTATTAAATCCGAGAACGCGCGTGTTCAATGAAAAAGTGACTCCTTGTTCCAGCGCAATTTTTTCGAATGCTTTCACAAATTCGAACATTCCACCCATCGGGTACCAGGTTCCCAGTTGAATATCCGCGTAATTCATTAATGAATAAAGGGCCGGCGTATCTTTTGGGGTTGCTCCCAGGAATAGGATCGGGAATTCAAGTAGTGAAATGATTTTCGGATGCGTGAAATATTTCCGGATGAACGAAGCAAAGGATGTGAAGAGCTGCATTTTGAATAAACCGGTCAAAACACGGGTATCGGCAAATTCGGTCAGTTTCAGACTTGGTTTGTACACCAAATCCTTCATCCCGATGTTGTATTTCTTTTCGGCATCTGCCAGGAATTGTCTCAGTTTAATACTGCTTCCCAGTTCCAGTTTCTCAAAGTATTCTTCCATTTCAGGAATCGAAGCAGGAATGGGATCAATGTCATTGTTGCCCCAGATAACCTGGTAGGACGGATTTAACCGGACGAGTTCATAAAAGTCTGACGTAGTGTAGCCGAATTGCCGGTAGAAATTCTCGAAAATATCCGGCATCCAGTACCAGCTTGGTCCCATGTCGAACGTAAATCCGTTATCCGTTTTAAACTGACGTGCTCTTCCGCCAATGCTGTCGTTCTGTTCCAGGATAAGCACTTCGTGTCCTTCCTTTGCCAGGAATGACGCACAGGATAAACTGGAAATACCTGAACCGATAATAGCTATTTTTTTTCCTGACATTGAGCCGTTTAAATGTGACATAAATCTTATCCGGAATGAATGTACAATTTAAATTGACTCAATCGGCTAAAATCATTTTTGTTTAACAAATATATAAAAAGATTAAACAAAAAGAAATAATCGGAAAGAATAGTGCCGGAAAGTTTACCGGATAAGCTGCTCTAAATCAGAAAGTGTGTGAATCCGGCGGATATTTTTTGAAAGAGCGGATCCCAGCTGATCGATCTGATAACCACCGGCAATGATCTTTAAATGACCGAGATCTCTTTCGAGTTGTATGAAATAATCCAGTATTTTTTGAGGTTCGATTGCTGTAAGCCAGCTGGATGCAATTCCTTTGGGTTTTAATGTTTCCACCGTTTTAATCAAAGCATCATAGGGTAAAGCCTGGCCGAGATAAATGCTGTTGATGCCTTTTGAGCGGAGGTGATAATGATAAACCAGCAGGCTGATTTCGTGCCATTCGTGTTCCGGCAGGTAAATAATGATTTTTTCTGCGTTCGGATCGGGAATGGGTAATTGATCGATGGCAGCTATGATTTTTTGCCGGATCAGGTTGGAAATGAAATGTTCCTGTGCCGGATTAATAGTTCCTACCATCCACATGATACCGATCCGATTGAGAAATGGGATAATGTGTTCTGAAAAAATATCGGATAAAGGTGCTTTTTGGTTCAGCTCGCGGAATGTTTTATTGAACAGGTGTTCGTCCAGCTGCAAAACGGAAACAATGAATTCTTCGATCGCCGTATCAACATCCCTTGAGTCGTGTATCGATCTGGAGGTGTCAAAAATCTGGCGGGTGCTCATTTCTGCAATCCTGGAGATCTTGATTCCTTTTTTGTTTAATAAAGAGATGTTTAAGAGTAAAAGCAGTTCGTCATCAGAATAAGTCCGTATATGGGTGGTGGTTCTTTGAGGAGTGAGCAGGCCATATCTTTTTTCCCACATCCGGATCGTATGTGCTTTAATTCCCGTTAGAATTTCCAAGTCCCGGATTTTGTATCCTGCCATAACTTTTACCCCTTCAATATGTTGTCAACCGGATCGTTAAAAGCAAACCGGTGAGCTGCTATTAATTGAAACCATCATTTTGGGTCAAAATTGATAAAAAAACTATATTTGTCCTAATTACTTCTCCGTTTGAGGTCTGATTCAGATGGATAATTATAAAACAGGTATGAAAAAATTTCCACTCTTTTTATTGCTTTTAACCCTTTCATTTCTTGCAGTTCGCTGCGGTGATTCAGAAGAAAGTAAAGAATTGACTGATGAGGAATTGTATGAATTTCAAGGGTTTTCCATGAAGCCATACGATATTCCGGTTATGATCATGCTACCGGATGAAACTGCGAATATCGGTGCATCCACACAACCTGAGGTGATTCACGTAGAAGATGATTTCAAATGGGAATTGATGGTGGGCCCGAACTTTCACATGATTATCGATGATTGGGGATCTGACCGTGAAATGGTTTCTTCGGAGAAAAAGCGTTTGGCCGGCCTGAACTTTTATAAGATCAAGTACTTGACGGATGAACCCGATTTCATTTTATACGAACGCGAACTGAAGGTTGACGGAAAGAAAGGCGCTTCCAAATCAGTAGGAGTAGAGCATAAAACGTATCATGTTTACGGACAAAAAGTAATCAATGGGATTACCTATGTATTCAGAAGCCGTGATGACGGATTTGAAAAGATCATTATCGACCTGATGGCCAAATCGATTAAATCGGTGAAACCATTGAAGGGAAATTCATAAACAAAAAAAGCCTCGATCTTCGAGGCTTTTTTTGTTTTATTATCACCGTATGCGGAAATAAGTAGGCACGCGATGTATCGCGTACCTACTTATTTTTTATAAAACGTGGCTTCAACACGCCGGTTCGCCTGGCGGTGCTCTTCCGAATCTTCAACAAACAACGGTTTTTTGTTTCCGAACCCAACGGCATTAATCCTGCTTCCTGAAATGTTTCCCTCCATTACAAGGATTTGTTTGATGCGGTCTGCGCGCATTCCTGAAAGGTTTTTGCTGTCTGTTCCGCAGCAAACGTGTCCGCCGAGTACTACGTAAAGCGTCGGATCTTCCCGGAGCGTTTCAATCAGGAATTGAATGTCTTCATAAGAGCTTTTGAGTACCTCATCACGTCCGTAAACAAATTGGATCTTTAATTGAATGGGAACATTAAGTTCAAAGGTCCGTTTCTTTTTGGAGGCAATTTCGGTGCTGTTTGTTTTGGAAGAGTGGGAAGCAATAATGTCTACCCGCCGTTTATCTGAATCCGACCGCTGTGAAAGGTCTTCACCGATAGCAACTTCTGTACGGATGCTAAACTGCTTTGGATAGGTTTTGTCCAGGAATTGTTTGGTTGCTTCCAATCGTGCTTCTGCCAGTTTGAGATTGTATTCTTTGGAACCGGTTGAATCGGTATAAGCGCGTAGAACCAGCGACGGCTCTTTGAGTTTGGAGAGCTTTGTTTTTGTGTCCGAATTGTGCGGATACTGAAAATTGATGACATGGCTGTTGAACTCAAAGTAAAAAGACATGGAATCGACCGGTGCTTTCGTTTGAGCGAACGACAAAATAGGTGCAAGGATGAAAAGTGAATGTAAGAGTCCTTTCATAAGTTTTTCATAGTTGATAATGCAAACTTAGGGATTCGTTACAAAAATAAGCAGGACGAATGCGACAATAAAAATAAGTAGGGAGGCGATGTGATAATAAAAATAAGTAGGGACGCGATGCGTCGCGTCCCTACTTATTTTTCATGACCATACGAATGGTTTGTCGTGTTCGCTGTTCCAGTAGGATGTCTTTATCGATGGTGACGCGGTCAATAGTAGCCTGGTCGTAATGACGGATCGTCACCAATTCCAGTCCTTCGTTGTAGCGAATAGAATATTGATCTTTGAATTTTTCCACCAGTTTCATCGGTTCAGTTTTGGAACGGTCGAACAGGATGGAGAAGCTCAGTGCTGAATTCTGCATCAGATTAATTCTTACTCCGTAGAAAGCCAGTTGCTGGAAAATATCTCCCAGGTTCTCTTCTACGATAAAGGAGAAATCTTTTGGTGTGAAAGACATCAATACCTGGTCCATTTTGAAAATGAAAGACGGAACCAGATGATCGAAATCCATGGATTCCTGGATTACCGTTCCTTCTGCATTCGGATCGATAAAGGATTTCACGTACAAAGGAATGCCTTTGTTTTGAAGCGGCTTAATGGTTTTCGGGTGGATAACACTTGCACCGTAGTATGAAAGTTCAATAGCTTCCTTGAACGAAATCTTTTGAAGTTTGATCGTGTCATCGAACCATTTCGGATCTGCATTCAGCATTCCCGGAACATCTTTCCAGATCGTAACTCCTTTTGCATTTGTGCAATACGCCAAAATTCCGGCGGTGAAGTCAGAACCTTCTCTTCCAAGTGTGGTTGTAAACCCTTCCGAAGTGTGCCCGATAAAACCTTGTGTGATTGCGATGCGTTTTTCCTTGAACAAAGGCAATAAACGTTCTTTTACCAACGCCTCTGTTTTTGCCCAGTCTACTTCGCCTTCGCGGTATTCGTGATTCGTACGGATGATTTTTCTGCAATCGACCCACGCTGTAACATGACCTTCTTCTTTCATGAAAGCTTCTACAATCATAGTAGATAAAACTTCTCCCAATGAAACGATCTGATCGTATTCAAAGTTGTAATTGTCGGAAATCGGAAGGTGAAAACGGCTTTTAAGGGATTCAAACAATTCTTCCATCTGCTGATGAATGAAGTAATGTTTTTCCGGGAATAATTCCGCAACGATCAGTTGATGGAACTGGTAACGGTCTTCGATTAATTCCATGTAACGTTTTTCATTCCTGTTCCAAAGGGATTCTACGATCTCTTCCATGGCGTTGGTTGTCTTACCCATTGCAGACACAACAACAATCAATTGATCTTTAGGGAAAAGGGAAAGAATGTGAGATACATTCCTTACTGCATTGGCGTCTTTCACAGAAGCTCCACCAAATTTAAAAACGTTCATCTGAAATTAATTTCCGGCAAAAATAATCCAAAAACAAATCCGACGATTCGATGAAAACAAATTATCACAAATTTTTAGAAATAAAACATGATGTTTTAAATGTAATGATTTGAAATGTTGGTCGTGAAAATAAAATTGTAGAATCATTGACATAAAAAAGGCTTCCATTCAGGAAGCCTTGCCTATTATTTTGAATGCTATTGATAGTTACTTAGCTTTCATTACCAGGTTCAATTCGAAGTCAACACCCGGCTTGATGTACTGCGTTTCTTTTCCTTTTTCAGTTCCCGGTTTGAATCCTTCTGCGTCCATCGGAGAAAAATCAACGGTGAATTTTCCTTTTGCGGTCAATTCCTTGTCTGTTCTCTTAACTGTGACAGGCATTTTAGCAGGAACTTCTTTTCCGGCAACTTTTAATGTTGCATCTATTTCCTTGTCTGAAATGCTGTTTATAACCACGTCTACATTCGGGAATTGGGATGCGTTGAATAAACCTTCGCCCATGATGGAGCTGTTCAGGTCTTCAGAACCCATTTCAGGAGTCAGTTCATTCTTGATCGTTTTCATGTCAACCGTAAAATTTCCTGCTTCGAATGTCTCGCCCTTGTAGGTAATCGATCCGGATGAAATGTCCACGGTTCCGTTGTGCGTGTGTCCGTCTGCGGCATACGTACCTTTCCATTTCAAAGTTGTTGCTTTTGAATCCAGCTCATAGGTTGTTGCTGTGTCTTCCTTGTTTTCTTCGGTTGAAGCGCCGCACGCGGTCATTCCCAAAGTGATAAAAGCAATGCTTGCTGCGTAAAAGAATGTTTTTTTCATAGGGTTTTTGAATTAAAGTTGGTACAAAATAGGCGTTTTTTGGTTATCAAAACAGCAAAATTTCAGAAAGCTGAAAATTTGTTCATTTCTTCGTTAATAGCTTCTCAAATTGATAAAAGAGCATGTATCGAAAAAGTGTAATTTCGTAATGATGAGTAAAGGAATCGAAAAAACAGGAAAAAAAGGACTGCGAACCAGTTACGTTTCAACGGTAATCGGAATTTCGTTGGTTCTGTTTATGATAGGTTTGGTATTGGCAGGAGTAATTGGCCTGGATTCGCTGCAAAGACAAGCTCGGGAAAATCTGCACGGTGATTTATTCTTTAAATCGGAGTACAATCCAGCAGATATCAAGCAAGTAGCACAGGAACTAAAATCATGGGATTGCTTCAAAGAAGTGGTTTTCGTTTCACCCGAACGTGCTATTGATGAATTCAAAGGTTCCGATCAGAACTCATCTGAGATTCTTGCCATTTTTGAAGGAGAGAATCCGCTCCCTCCGACCATTAACTTCCGGCCGCTAAGCTCTTTTGTGACTAAAAAAGGAATGAAAGAAATCGAAATACGCCTGAATAATAAATACGGCGACATGCTGGCTGAAGTAAATTACGATAAAGCGGCCCTGGAAGAAGTGAATTTAGGATTTAAACAATTTGCTTTCCTGATTTTGGTTGTTGCTTCCCTGTTGATTGTGATTGCAGTAGCAATGATCAACAATACCATTCGTTTGGCGCTTTATTCCAAGCGCTTTACCATTAAGACCATGCAATTGGTTGGTGCTACCAGCGGGTTTATCAGAAGACCATTTTTGAAGCAGGCAGTTTACCAGGGAATTGTTTCAGGAATTATCGGGATGGCTTTTTTAATGACCGTATTTTTTGCATTGAACAATGTACTCGACATTATTGAGATTGATATGAAACTGATGGATGTGCTGCTGCTTTTTGCATCACTTCTGATTATTGGGTGTATTTTAACCATTGTTTCCACGTGGTTTGCGCTAAACAAATATTTACGTGCGAAATTGGATGATTTATATTAATTTAGCCACACATTCAGTTACAGCATGAACAATAAATTCGACTTTCCCATAAAAAAAGAAAACCTGCGAATCATTTTCATTGGTTTGGCAATCAATATTATCGGCTACCTCTTAATGATCGGTGGTGGAGCAGATAATCCTGCGGATTTCCATGAAAAAGAGTTGTTTTCTACCGTTCGGATTACCATTGCTCCGATTTTGATTGTAGCAGGATTTGTCGTAATGATTTACGGCATCATGAAGAAAGCGAAAGATTCTAATTCTCAAGAATAATCCATGAATTGGTTTGAAGCAATTATATTGGCTCTCATTGAGGGCCTAACTGAGTTTTTGCCTGTTTCATCGACCGGGCATATGATCCTGGGGTCTGCTGCAATGGGGGTTGAGAATGATGATTTCACCAAATTGTTTATGATTGTTATTCAATTGGGGGCAATTCTGGCTGTTTTTGTACTGTATTTCAAACGCTTTTTTCAAAGTGTGCAGTTTTACCTGAAACTTATTGTAGCCTTTATTCCTGCTGCTGTTTTGGGCGTTTTGCTTTCGGATTATATTGATCAGTTACTGGAAAACCCGATGGCAGTTGCCATTTCCTTACTTGTCGGAGGTGTGATCTTATTGTTTGTGGATAATTGGTTCAATAAACCGCGTATCCATAAAATGGAAGAAATGACTTATTGGGATGCCTTAAAAGTTGGATTCTTTCAATGCATTGCCATGATACCTGGAGTTTCCCGTTCAGGGGCATCCATAGTAGGAGGAATGAGCCAGAAGATGAGCCGGAAGCTGGCAGCAGAATTTTCTTTCTTTTTGGCTTTACCTACCATGCTTGGAGCAACGGCTAAAAAGACCCTGGATTATTTTGAAAAACACGACTCTTTATCCGGTGACCAAATCAACTTATTGATTATTGGGAATGTAGTGGCGTTTATAGTTGCTATTATCGCTATCAAAGGATTTATCGGTTTTCTGAACAAACACGGATTTAAGCTCTTTGGCTGGTACCGAATTATTGTCGGCGGGATTATTCTGATCCTGATGCTTTGTGGTTACGAATTAACAATCCTTTAATGATTACGGAATTTGCACAGGGAAGCACCATTTTGGTGGATAAACCCTTTGAATGGACTTCTTTCGATGCGGTTAATAAACTGCGCTGGCATCTTCGCAAGCGGCTCGGAGTAAAGAAATTAAAGGTAGGACATGCAGGAACGCTGGATCCTTTAGCTACCGGATTACTGGTTATTTGTATCGGAAAACATACGAAGCTCATTGAAGGCCTGACTTCAGATGCTAAAACGTATACCGGTACTTTCCTTTTGGGAAAAACAACCCCTTCCTACGACCTGGAAACTGAGTACAATTCAGACAAGGAAACTGCCGGGATTACTCCGGAACAGCTGGAAGAAGTTCGTTTGAGTTTCCTGGGCGTGCAGCAACAGGTTCCGCCTTTGTTTTCTGCCAAACAGATCAATGGCAAACGGGCATATGACTATGCGAGGGCCGGAATTGAAAAAGAATTGAAAGCCAATACAATTGAAGTAATGGATTTCAAGATTGATGCAACCCGTTTTCCGGAAGTTGATTTTGAGATTTCCTGCTCGAAAGGCACCTATATTCGTTCAATTGCACATGATTTCGGACAAAAACTCGGATGTGGTGCGACCCTTATTGCATTGCGAAGAACGAAGTCTGGCATTTATGATATTCAGGATTCTAAGAGTGTTGAAGAATGGATTGAATTCATTGAGGGACAACCCTTGTAAAATACCCTGATTTTTTGTAATTTTGCCCTCTTTTGATTTAAAGCAGATAAAAATACAGCTTGTATGAATAAAATGAAGCTTTCTGAATTCAGTTTTGATCTTCCGGACGAACTGATTGCTGAATACCCAAGTGAAAACCGTGATGAAGCACGTTTGATGGTAGTCCACCGCGATACCGGAAAAATCGAGCACCGTTTGTTTAAGGACATTATCAATTACTTCGGTGAAGGTGATGTTATGATTATGAACAACACACGTGTATTCCCTGCCCGCATGTACGGAAACAAGGAAAAAACGGGTGCTAAGATTGAGGTGTTCTTATTGAGAGAATTGAACCGTGAGAGCCTTTTGTGGGATGTATTGGTTGATCCGGCACGTAAGATCAGAATTGGAAATAAATTGTACTTCGGTGATGATGATTCATTGGTAGCTGAGGTTATTGACAATACTACTTCCCGCGGAAGAACATTGCGATTCTTGTTTGATGGTCCTTACGAAGAATTCAAGGCAAAAATTACAGAACTTGGAGAAACTCCGCTTCCGAAATACATCAAGCGTGATGTGGAAGAAGCTGACGAGGAAAGATACCAGACCATTTATGCGAAAGAAGAAGGAGCTGTTGCGGCGCCTACTGCAGGATTGCATTTCTCCCGTGAATTGCTGAAGCGTTTGGAGTTGAAAGGTGTAAACTTTGCTGAAGTAACATTGCACGTAGGATTGGGTACTTTCCGTTCTGTGGAAGTAGAAGATCTGACGAAGCATAAAATGGACTCCGAGCAAGTGATCATCACTGAAAAAGCTGCCAGCATCGTGAATGAAGCGAAGAGGAATAAGAAGCGCGTTTGTGCTATCGGAACAACTTCCATGCGTGCAGTTGAGACATCCGTTTCTACTGATAACATGTTGAAAGCGTTTGATGGTTGGACCAACAAGTTTATTTTCCCTCCTTACGATTTTAGCATTGCAGATAGTTTGGTAACGAATTTCCATACACCGCTTTCTACCTTGTTAATGATGATTTCAGCTTTCTGCGGTCATGACTTAATGATGGAAGCTTATCATGAAGCAATAAAAGAAAAATATAAGTTCTATTCGTACGGAGATGCGATGTTGATATTGTAAAAAAATCCCCGAAAATGATTCGGGGATTTTTTTATCCAAAAAATTTGACTAAATTAGTCTATAATTAATTTGTCAAAAGGTGAAATTAAAGGATGTTTTAAAAGAGGCACGCACGCGATTCAATTATACATTGAAAGAATTGTCGCGGGTTTCAGGAATAGATATCGCTTTATTGAACAAATATGAGAAAGGAGAAAGAACACCTTCCGAAAAGCATATACAACTATTGATCTCTCATTTGGAATTGGATGAAGATAGTACCAGGGCAAGTTGGATTGGTGAAAGGATTTATGCTCTGTTTGATGAAGACAGCCGTTTGTTCGAGAAAGCTATGCAAGTTGCTGAAGAGCGGGTTAAATACGATCGTCAGAATAAAGCAGATTATCAAAAAGTAATTTCTCCCCAATTAAATGATTTATTAAGAGAATGTTCTGAATTATTGGAGATCTGGTCTTCTAAACGGCCTCTCAATCAACTTCAGTTAAAGAAAATGGAAGAATACTTCAATCTGAATTATACGTATGAAAGTAACCGGATTGAAGGAAATACACTGACTCTTCAGGAGACTTATCTGGTTGTTAATGATGGAATAACCGTTGGTGGGAAATCTGTCAGAGAGCACCTGGAAGCGATAAATCATTCCGAAGCTATCAGTTATCTGGGAGAAATGATCCAAAAAAAAACGGCTTTTTCTGAACGCATTCTGAAGGAAATCCATCACTTGATCCTTAAAGGAATTGATCGTGAAAACGCCGGAGTTTACCGTTCCATAGGAGTTCGTATTTCGGGGAGTGCTCATTTGCCACCGGAGCCATATATGCTTAATCCAATGATGGAAGAGGTCTTTGCCTTTTATAAAAAAAATAAATCGCTGCTCCATCCGGTGATATTGGCTGCAGAAATGCATGAACAAATCGTTCGTATTCACCCTTTCATTGATGGAAACGGGAGAACCTGCCGTTTGATCATGAACCTGATTTTGATGCAAAGTGGTTATCCCATTGCTAATATCAAAGGAGAATTGGAAAACAGGCTTCGTTATTACAATGCTTTGGAAAAAGCTCCTGAAGACGGGAAAAACGCATTTCATACTTTGATTGCTGAAACCGTTATCCACGCATTGAAAGAGCACATTTCCCTTTGCGGATAACATAAATAAAAAAGCCTTGCAATCATTTTTGCAAGGCTTTATGTTTTAATAAGTTCCTATTGAAAGCATCACTAACGTACAGCCAATTTCAGGGTATATTTTAGCGGCTTTTAATTTTTCGACAAACGCCGGGTTTTCTGTTCCGGGATTGAAGATCACCCGATTCGGTTTCAATGCTATGATCTTGTCGATGTAACCTTCCTGGTTTTGCGGACCAAGATATAACGTAACTGTTTCAATATCCCAATCCGGATTCCATTCGGTTTCAATATCCACATCCAGCACTTTACCTTCTTTTTGTCCGAAAGCTACTACCGGATAATTGTGGCTTCTTAATGCGCGGATTGCCCTGTTTGCGTAACGATCTTCTTTCGTTGTTGCTCCTATAACCAATGTTTGTTCCATGTGAATGACCTTTCTTTTTGTTTCTTTAAATTACGAATTATTTTCAACAAAAAAGACACCCAAAAGAGTGCCTTTCTTGAAAGTCCATTCCGGATTATTTTCCGTCTAAAATTTGGTAAAGCTCGTTTAAGTTCGGTGAAATAATCACTTCGATGCGTCTGTTTTTTGCTTTGTCTTTCGGATCAACCGGATGATATTCGCCTCTTCCGGCCGCCATTAGCTGCATGGGGTTCATTTTGCTATTGCCAATCATAATTTCTACAACGGCCGTTGAACGGAGTACGCTTAATTCCCAGTTGTTTTTCGGATGAGCAGTGCTTGCCAATTTATCCGTGTCTGTATGTCCCTCAACGATGATTTCCAAATCCTTTTCGTTCTCCAATACTTTTGCCAGATCCACCAAAGCCTTTTTTCCATCCGGTTCAACCGTGGTGCTTCCGGATGCGAAAAGTAATTTGGCTTCCAGAGAAACGTATATTTTACCATTCTTTTCAATAACGGTGAGCCCTTTGTTCTCAAATCCTTTTAAAGCACTGGAGACACGGGTTTTTAACTGCTTCATGGCATCGTCTTTTCGCTTGATCATTTCCTCCAGTTCGGTCACGCGTTCTTCGCGCTCGATAAGCAGTTTTTCCTTGGCTACCAATTCACTTTCCAAAGCTTTCAAAGCGTCTTCTTTGCGTTGAAGTTCCTGGTTCTTTGCTTCAATATCTGCCTGGTAATTGGCTGATTCTTTGGCTCCCTTCATTCGCATTTGATCCAGTTTCTGTTCGTAAGCTTCATTTTGCGCAACCATCAGATCGTATTGTGACTGCAGGAAACGCAGGTTTGATCCCAATTCTAATGTGTCCTTTTTCAAGGTAACGATGTCTTTACGGAATTGATCGACCATGATTTGCAGGTCTTTTGCTTTTCCTTCGTTTTCGATGCTTGAAGCCTTGTATTTACTCAGTTCTTCGCTGCATACTTTTTCTCTTTCAAGAAGTTCGTTGTATTTTTTTGCAGGTACGCATGCTGTCAATGCGCCAATTAGTGCGATTATAGAAAGTTGTGTTTTCATTCAAATGCTTTAAACTCAAATTTCGAAAGAAATCGGGCGGCTGAGAGGAGGCCAGGAGATACTTATAAACAGTGAAATGGGAATAGCACAGCCTTCTAGTCGAAATCAGCGCAACCGGAAGTGCTTTCCGAACGCTGTTTGCAAGGAGAAAAAGAAAGGGTGATTTCGTGGGAGTGGAAAGTGTTCGGACGCAGCTTTGAAAGAACGAAATCGTAGGAATATCCGAGTTTCCACTTTTCCTTGAACCGGAAACCAACCATGGCAATCAGCGCATCGGTGTTTCTTAAACCCAGACCGAGATTGAACTTGCTTTGAAATTCGACCAAAGCATGGATCTGCAACTCAATGGGCGTGTTTTTGGTGTATGCGACATACATTCCGGGAAACAGGTTGATTTTCGGATTGATATAAAACTTATATCCACCTGTAGCCATCCAATGCATTTTTGATCCTGCGTTCGTACCGATTACATTCCATTTCTGAGGAATGAGTTCATACAAAGTAAATCCCGCAAAATAGTTCTTTCCGTTCCACCACGCACCGAAAGTAGCTGTCGGAAGGATTTGAGAAGCACTTCCGTTAATGGTCGGATCGGGAGTCAAAGGTTTTGCTTCATTCAAATCGAATGAAAGTTGTCTGGCACCTACTGCGAGTCCGAGTGATAAACGATTGGTCAGTGAAAAATTAAAGTGTCCCGCATAGGAAAGCTGCACACGGATATCCTGGAACGGACCGATATTGTCCAGGTAAACCATTCCGCCCAAACCATGTCTTCCGCTCAGGAATTTTCTGCGCTTCGATTGCAAAGGAGCGTGAACACTTACCCATCCGGAATAAGGTGCTCCATCAACTTTGATCCACTGTCCCCGGAAGGTGGATTGTGCTTCCAGGCAGGTTTTGATTCCTGTATATGCCGGATTAATCGCATACTGATGATGGATCCATTGCGACATGTGACTCACTTGCTGTCCGAAAGAACAGGAAGCAATCAAAACAAGTATGCAAAGCAGTGTTTTTTTCATCAGCGGATTACGGTAATACTTCCTTTAAGGGGTTTGGTGTCGTTATTCTGGCGCAGATCCAATGAATAGAAATAAACCCCATCCGAAACGGGTTTGCCTTTATTGGTTCCGTCCCAGGCTTTAGTTAAACTGTAGCCGGAAATCTCTGCAATTTTCTGTCCCCAGCGATCATAAATAACTACCTGTGCATCCGGATAAAAACCAATTCCGTCGATGATCCATTTATCGTTGCTTCCGTCTCCGTTGGGTGAGAAACTTCCCGGAATAGTGAGGTTATTGGAAACGGAAACGGTCATTTCGTCGGAAAGGGAACAATTTGCGTTCAAAGCTGTTAAAGTGTAAGTGGTGGTTTCCTCCGGCGAGGCATAAGTTGTAATGGAGTAGGGAGTATTCAATGTTTGCGTCGGACTCCACATAAAATCGGTTCCGTTTGAAGTACCTGTTATCTGAACACTGCTACCTGCCTGGATCGTGTAATCGGGACCGGCATCAACCGTCAAAGGATCAACTGTTACAGCCAGATACGTAGCATTCAATGCCTGCGGACAAACGTCAAAACAACTGCAATCTACGGAAACGACATCTCCGTTCTGTAAGCTGCTTGTAATCCATAGAGAGGACTGAGTCACAGCTTTTACAACACCATTCACGTACCAGGTGAAATCACTGGTATCTGTACAATTGCTTAGATAGGCTGTAAATGAAGTCGGAGTTTGCGGACATACTGTAATTGTCGGTCCCCCGATCGAAAGTCCCGGAGCCGGCCTGTCGAATCCTGTTCCTGATCCGATTAAATCAAAAGAAGCTTCTGCCGGGAGTGTTGCTCCGCCATTTTTTGCGCCGTTAACAACCAGGTAATAAGTGGTGTTTGCAGGAAGCCCCACTGCTGTCAGGCTGAATGCTGTTGCAGAGCCGGATTCACAATTGCTGATGAGCGTATAGGTTGCAGCATCGCAGGGAACGACCGCCTGTATGATCGCGGCTTGCAATTCGGTGCCTCTTCCTGCCTGCAGGTTGAACAGGAGATTGCTGAAATTGAACGTAACATCACCACCGGTTACATTGGTGTTGAACTGGTACCAAACACTGTTCGTTCCCGAAAAGCAAAAAGTAAAGTCATCTTCACATCCCGGACAGACCGTTGCTGTTGCTCCGGTATTGGAACCGGAAACCGAAACATTCGGGCACAAAGGTGTAGCTGTCGGGCATGCATCGTTTGTCAACTGGGCGAACCCGGAAGTCACACTTAAAAATGAGATTAACAATACTTTAACAGCGCTGAGATTCATGTGCGAAAGATGCGTATATGATTGTAAAACTAATACATTCAGGGATATTTTAATGGTTTTTTCGTAGTTTCGCGCCGTCAATTTTGTTAAATGGAAACCTTTTTGTGCTTTTTTGGCACAGGAATGGTTAAGCCACAAAATAGATTAAACTTTAGACTATGAAATATTTTTACACGCTAATTGTAAGTCTACTATTTGCCACCACCTTATTTTCCCAGAATGAAAAAGTCAACTACGACAACGACAGTCGTTGGTTTTGGGGTTTAAACGTCGGTGGAACGTGGACTAAAACAGATGTTCCATACAAGCTGGATCTGGGATACGGTCTGATAGTAGGCCATCAATTCAATTACAATTATGGGAGACCGATCAGTTTTGATTTGCGTTTGCGTTACTTAACCGGGCTTTGGAAAGGATACAACACCGATTCTACGAACGTTTCTTCCAATCCTGTTTACCAGGAATACAATGCTGCGGGTCAACCCGTAGTGATGAATTTCGGTACGAGATTGCACGAATTGAGCCTGGAATTGGCAATCCATTTTAACAAGTTGAGAGAACGTACGGGCTGGGACCCATATATTTTCGGAGGTATCGGCTATACCTGGTATCGTGCCAAAGGAGATTTACATGGATCTGACGGATTTACGTACCTGTATGATTCAACCAAACTCGCTTCAGGTTCTTATACACAAACGGAAATTCATTCCATGACGGATAAGAAATTCGATACGGATTTGAATTCGCCTGCAAGCATGGGGAAATTTATGCCAAGTGTAGGTATCGGTATCGGCTACCAGATTGCCAAAGGTGTTTCATTGGGAATTGAGCACAAGACAACCTTTACTATGGCTGACAACTTTGACGGTCATCTTTCTTCGAAAGGAAAATATACCAATGACTGGTATCACTACACCAGCGTTTATTTGAAATTCCACATCAGAAATCATTACGAACACATGACTTATCAGGATACAGTGCGCCAGCCGGTTGTTACAAACCCAACCTGGACACAACCGACAAGAACTCCTCCTGTAGTTGATTTCACCAACCCGAGTACGAGTGGAACAACCGTAAATTCAAATACGTATGTGATCAGAGGGAAAATTCAGAACGTGAGTTCCAGTTCGAACGTGGTTTTCCGACAAAACGGAAATTACATCACCAATTTCACCTTTAATCCTTCTACACAGGATTTCCAAAGTACCGTGACATTGGTTCCGGGTCAGAATACCTTTGAATTGACGGGAACGAACGATTTTGGTTCGGATATGGACCAAACGGTGATCAACTATGTGAGAGAAACACCAACTCCTCCGGTTGTGACTTATTCCAATCCGGCTTCCAATCCGACGACTGTTCAAAACCCGGTGTTCAGCCTGACAGGAACTGTGTTGAATGTGACCGGAAAGGACCAGATTACGATGACTTTGAACGGAAGCCCTGTAGTATTTACCTACAATGCTTCTACACGGGGAATCGCTTCGACATTGAATTTAGTGACCGGTTCGAACGTAGTTGTTACAACAGGTACCAACCAATACGGATCCGATACAGAAACAGCAACAATTATTTACCAGCCGCAGCAAACCATCCAGCCGCCGGTAGTTTACTTCGTAAATCCGAATATCAATCCGTATACGGTGAACCAAAATACGTTTGCATTGACTGCCGATGTATTGAACGTGGCAGATGCGCAACACGTGAGCTTTAAGCAAAACGGTACCATCAACAACAACTTCGCATACAATGCCCAAACGGATAAATTCACCAGCAATGTAATCTTATCTCCGGGACAAAACGTATTTGAAGTAATCGGTACGAATGCTGCCGGTTCTGCTTCTGCAACAACAATCATTATTTACAACCGGGTGGCTCCTAAACCTCCGATTGTAACGATTACCAATCCCGGAACAAATCCTTACGAAACTTCCAGCCCGGTATTCAACCTGAATGCAACCGTATTGAACGTAACTCAGAAGAGCCAGGTTAAAGTAACACTGAATGGTACAAACCTGACAACTTTCACCTACAATGCTGCTTCAAACGGTGTTACCGAATCATTGAACCTGGTTCCGGGAGCAAATGTGGTAACTGTTACCGGAACGAATGCAGACGGAACAGATTCCAAACAAACAACGATTATCTACAAACGGGCTGAAACAGTGCAACCGCCGGTGGTTCAGTTTACAACTCCGAATGTAGATCCTTATACGACATCAGCGGGAATACAGAATGTAATCGCATCTGTGCTTCACGTGACCAGCCAAAGCGGGGTGAACGTGAATGTGAACGGGGCAAATGTTACCAACTTTACGTTTGTGAACAGCAATGCTTCTTTTGCGGTGACTTTGATTGAAGGTGCGAATATCATCACCGTTACGGGAACAAACAGCGCCGGAACTGACAGTGAAACGCAAACAATCATTTACCGAAAACCGGTTTCGGTTCAGCCTCCGGTTGTTTCTTTCATTGATCCGAGTTTGAATCCTTCTACCTCATTAAATGCTTCTTACCTGGTGAAAGCCCGTGTTCGTTTTGTGAGCACAGCAAGCCAGATCGTATTAAAGATCAATGGCCAGGTTTCTACAAACTTCATCTATACGGCTTCCAGTGAAATCATGGAATTCACTACCGGTTTGGTGAACGGAGCAAACGTAATCGAAATTGTTGCAACGAATGCTGCCGGTTCGGATGCTGAAACAACAGTGATCAATTACAGAGCACCGAATCCGACTTTGCCTCCGGTAGTTACCATTACTTACCCGGCTGCTAACCCTCAAACGGTGAATGTGCCGAATAGCAATGTGGCAGCGACCGTATTGAATGTGGATAATCAACAGCAGATCCAGGTATTGGTAAACGGAGCACCTTATTCAGGGTTTACTTATTCCACTTCAACAAAAGTGCTGACGATGAATGCTTCTTTGATTTTGGGTGCAAATACCGTGAATATTACTGCAACAAACAGTGCGGGAACCTCATCGGATGCCACTCAGATCATCTATAAGCGCGACGAAGTGATCCTGCCTCCGGTGGTGAGCTTTATCAATCCGGCAACTCCGGGACAAACAGTTTCTTCACCGGCTTACATAGTAAGAGCAAAAGTGACGAATGTGACCATGCAGTCTCAGATCGTGGTGAAAGAAGACGGGGTAATTGTAAACCCAGGTTTCTGGACATTCAACCCGGCAACTTTGGAAGTGACGTTCAATCACACATTGAATGCAGGAAACAACATTTTCGAGATTACCGGAACAAATGCCGGCGGAAGCCACACAGCTTCAACTTCGGTGATTTACAAGCGTATTGAAATTCCTTGTAACAAACCGGTTATTACATTCAGTAATCCTGCTATGCAGAATACAACGGTTGAAACAACGGCATTTGTGGTAAAAGCGAGTGTAACGAATAGTACTTCCGTGAACCAGATTGAGGTTTACCTGAACGGAAACCTGCAAACAGCCGGAACGTTCAATGCCGGAACTTCCCTGTTTGAAAAAGCACTGACACTTATTGAAGGATCCAATTCCATTGAGATCAAATCCACAAATGCATGCGGAACATCTTCCAGTACAACGGTTGTTGTGATGAAGCCGAAAGTAATACCATGTATTGCACCGGAAATCGTTCGCCTGAAACCGGTTCGTGAAGAACTGATTACTGAAAGCGAATACGCTTCGGTAGCGGCAACGGTAAGCAATGTAACACAGGTTTCACAGATCCAGTGCAAGGTTGACGGAGTAGTTGTTGCGTTCAATTACGACGAAGCTTCTCATACCGTAACATTGAATGCTACTTTAACAGAAGGCCAGCATACGATCGATATCATCGTAACGAATGAATGTGGTTCCAGACAAGTGAGCTGGAAAGTTACCCGCATCGTGTGCAAACCTCCGGTGGTAACTATTACCGGAAGTTCTTCTCCGAATAATGCTGCAGTGACTTCGGATGGATTTAATCTTTCTGCAACAGTATCAAACGTGGAAAGTCAGTCGGAAATTACAGTGACCCAAAACGGGCAGGTGATCGGTTTTGTTTACAACCAGCAGACAGGAGTTCTGACTTTGGACCGAAACCTGGTAGTGGGAGCAAATGCGTTTGTGATTCTTGCTAAAAACAAATGCGGCGAGAACAGTAAGTCGATCAACGTGGTGAGAAAAGAAGTAGTGGTTGTTCCTGCTCCGACCATTCAAATTACAAGTCCTTCCATGTCACCTTTGGAAACAGATCAGTCTGCACAAACTGTAATGATTGCGACGACAGGTGTTACTTCTGCGTCACAGGTTTCAGTAACGCTGAACGGTGTGGTGACTAACTTTAATTTCAATGCAGGTACCGGAGGAATCCAGTTCAATGCAACCTATGTGCTTGGACAAAACATCATCGTGGCAACTGCTGTTACACCCGGTGGGACGGCTACTGATTCCAAGATCGTGATTTACAATACTCCGGAAGTCATTCCTGCTCCTGTTATCGCATTTACTAATCCGATTCGTTGTCCGGCTACCTTCCTGCCAGGAACAGCAGTGATTTCCGGAACGGTTCAAAACGTAGCAAATGCAAGCCAGGTAAGTATTTTATACAACGGAGAGAACGTGACCTTTACTTCAAGCATCGAAAGCAATGTATTGACATTCTCTTTCCAGGTGAATGTAACATTGTCTACCGTGTCGGTTCCATTGGTGGTTACAGCTACCAACGCGAGCGGATCCGATACCAAATCGTGTGTGATTAATGTATCTCGTCCGGTTGAGAATCCAAACGGTTCGAACGGAAATGGAAACGGAAACAACGGACACGGAAACAATACGGATGGAACAGATGAATCCAATCCGGGACAAGGTTCCGGCGGTCCGAATGGCGGAACAAACGGAACGGTTGATGATGAGAACGGGAACGGAAATGGCGGAAACGGAGGGAATAATGGAAAAACCACCACTCCGACCAGGCCAACAACAACCAGACCGGGAACTGTAACTCCGACAACCAGACCGACCAGACCGGCCGGAAGACCATAATACGATTTTAAAACTGATGATCCCGATCTTACGTATAGATCGGGATTTTTTTTGCTTTTAAGAGAAGTTCCGGGAACGAATAGCTATTTTTGCAGTGTAAAAAAATTACCATGACCAAGGAAGCAGTGTTGGAAGTATTGGGAACCATTTTGGAGCCCGATCTAAAGAAAGATATCGTAACACTCAATTTTGTAGAAGACCTGCAGATTGAAGGTTCGAAAATTACCCTGACAATTTATGTTTCGAACCCGGCTTTGCATGCCAGAAAACGCATGCAGGAAGCTGTTGAGTTCAATTTGAAGCGTGTTTTCGGTGACGATATCGAAATTACCTGCATGGTAAAAGGAATGCCTTCCGAGGCGCGCGATACACACCGCAAGATCCTTCCTGAAGTGAAGAATATCATTGCAGTTGCTTCCGGGAAAGGAGGTGTCGGTAAATCTACCGTTACTGCGAACCTGGCCGGAGGATTGGCGAAAGCCGGATACCGCGTGGGAATTGTGGATGCAGATATTTACGGGCCTAGTATCCCGACGATGTTTGATGTGAACGGTGAACGCCCTACCATGCTGGATGTGGACGGAAAACCGATGATCAACCCGGTAATGAGTTACGGGATCAAGATCCTTTCGATGGGATTCTTCTCCCAGAATGATGAGGCGATCGTTTGGCGCGGGCCTATGGCAGCAAAAGCCATGACACAATTGTTTACGGATGCTTACTGGGGCGAATTGGATTATTTACTGATCGATCTTCCTCCGGGAACGGGTGATATTCATCTTTCCCTGGTACAAACCGTTCCACTGGACGGGGTAGTAATCGTAAGCACGCCGCAGGAAGTGGCTTTGGCAGATGCGCGTAAGGGAGTGAACATGTTCAAACTGGATACGATCAACGTTCCGATCGTTGGATTGGTGGAGAACATGGCCTGGTTTACACCGGCTGAATTACCGGAAAACAAATACTACATTTTCGGGCGTGACGGAGTGAAAAACCTGGCTGCCGGAATGAACGAAACATTCCTGGGGCACATTCCATTGGTTCAGGGGGTGCGCGAATCCGGAGACGCGGGCCGACCTGCTGTATTTCAGGAAAATACGCCTACGGCATTAGCATTTGAAGAATTAGTGCGTATCTTTGTAGACGAGGTAAACGTGCTCAAAGCGCGTAAAGCAATAAAAACACAAAAAGATGGTGTTAAATAAATCCGAATTAACTGATAAAATCAACCTTTCGTTAAGTGAATTGAGACCGCATCTGAACGCTGACGGAGGGGATATGGAATTAGTTGATATTACTGATGAGGGCGTTGTTCAAGTGAGATTACTCGGAGCTTGCAGCGATTGCTCCATGAGTGTGATGACGATTAAAGCAGGATTGGAAGAAGCAGTAAAAAGAGTTGCTCCTGAAATCGTTGCTGTGGAAGCCGTAAACTAGTTTTTTCAGTTGATCCAAAAAACTTAGTGCAACTTTCTTTCGGGACATGGCGTCTACCTACCGAAAGAAAATAACCCGCGCTATGAAACAATTGAAAACAACTTTTGTACTTGCTCTCCTTCTCACTTATTCCAATTTTTCCAATTCCCAATTGATATACTCCGGTGTTTCCGACCTGGAAGTACTGATCACGAACATTTTCGGTGTTCAGTGCCAGGGAGTCACCAATGTTACGCTCCAGGGAACACAAAACCAAGTTGCCCGTTTTGAGAACGGAATGTCCTTAGGGGTAAACAGTGGTTTGGTACTGTCGACCGGTTATCCGAACCTTTCCAGTGCTCCATCTTCTACTTTTTCCAGTGTGGATATGAGTATGCCCGGAGATTATGACATCATTCAGTATGGGAATGTAGCAACCGGAACAGGCAGTTTTGATGCTATTTCCGTTCAGTTTGATTTCACACCTATCATTACGGATACCATCCGTTTCAATTACATCTTTGCTTCGGAAGAATACCCGGAGTTCTCCAACACGCAGTACACAGACCGTTTCCTGTTCCTGGTTTCGGAAAATGCAGGCCCGCCGGTGAACATTGCCAATGTTCCGGGCACAACTGTTCCGGTGGAAATCAATTCCATCAACCAGTACATCAATTCGCAGTATTATGTAGACAATGCCAGCGGACTGAATTCCACGAATTTTGTATTCGACGCTTATACGGTTCCTTTACAGGCGAAGTTTTTCGCACAGGTCGGAAGTACGTATCATATCAAATTGGTGATTTCCGATGTTTCAGACGGTATTTACGATTCTGCAATCTTTTTGGACGAACAGGAGGCAAACAACGATATTTCGGGAAGTTTGACGGTTAACGGCCAGCCGGCTGAAGGAATCCTGGAAGTATTCAATTTCGTACAGGATACAATCGTTGCAATCCCGGTAGAAACCGTCAACGTGACTAACGGAACTTACACGGCAGACAGTTTACCGACAGGATTGTACCACGTGCGTTTCACACCTGATCCGGTTTTATTCCCGGGAGCAGTTCCGCTTTATTTTGCTACCAGTTCTACCTGGACAGGAGCAGATGCTATCGGTTTGCCTTGTTTCCTGAACAATGCGAATATCAATGCGGATACACTGGATGTATTAAGCGGCACAGGAAGCGTTTCGGGAACGATCGTTGTGGACACTTCTTACCTGAAATCACTGAACGTTCCGTTTGAAGGAGCTTTAATGCTTTTAAAAGATGCCCAGACGCATGAAACCAAAGGTTTTGCTTATACGGCTTCTGATGGTACATATACGATTGATCATGTTACCGACGGTTCTTACTACCTGCTAGTAGATGTTCCGTACATTCCACATACGGATACCTTATTCTTTGATGTTCCGGTTGGTGGAATCTTACTGGATGCAGATTATGCAATCCTGCCAAACGGAATCGAGACAAACGGAACGCCTTATTTAGGTTTGGAAGAATACATGGAAACACACTGGAGCATGGCTCCGAACCCTGCAGATAAGTTGGTTGAAATTACTTCGGACAAAGAAGTGAAGTTGATCCAAATACTGACAATTGACGGGGCATTGGTTACTGAGATTTATCCGTCAAACGGCGGAATGAAAACGAGCTTCGATATCAGCAATTTGAAACAAGGAGTTTACCTGGTTCGCATGGACCAGTCGGCGCCAAAACGATTGGTTGTTACGAAGCAATAGTTAGTTTATTTACGTTCAAAAAGAAAGGCGTCGTTGATTGAACCGCGCCTTTCTTTTTTATGGAATAATTCTTGTGGAATAATCCCGAAATCAACGATCTTAAAATTTAACTTATGAAACACACCAGGCGTTTACTGCTAACATTGTCTGTATGCTTATTACTGGGAACAAGCCAGGGAATGGCCCAGGAAAAAACATCCCAAACGGTTCTGATCAGGGCTTTTGAATTGCCTCCATTGGGAGGAGGAAGATCATCCCGCATGACGGTAACTTCCCCTGACGGATCTTTCAAATCGACGGAATTGGCGGAAATCGATGCGAAAACTTATGACGGTGCCGCTAATAACAGCGTGATTATCCAGAAGGAACTGGACAAATGGAAAAAGGAAGGATTTGAAGTGGATGGATTGTCGACCCAAACGACCTTGAGCGGAGGGATTATTACGACGATTGTCCTGTCGAAGGATTAGAAAAAAGTAGGGGCGTAAAATTTTACGCCCCTACTTTTCTTTGACAGATTTATTACTTCTTTGCTTCTGCGTATTTTTTCGCAACAGCTTCCCAGTTTACTACATTAAAGAATGCGTTGATGTAATCCGGGCGACGGTTTTGGTAATGCAGGTAGTAAGCATGTTCCCAAACGTCCAATCCTAAAATCGGTGTTCCTTTACATCCTTCTCCCATTACCGGGTTGTCCTGGTTTGGAGTGGAGCAGATTACCAGTTTTCCTCCTTCTACACACAACCAGGCCCATCCTGAACCGAAACGTGTTGTTGCAGCTTTTGCGAACTCATCTTTGAAGTGCTCGAATGTTCCGAACGCATCGTTGATTGCCTGAGCCAACTCTCCTGTTGGAGTTCCTCCTGCATTCGGTGCCATGATTTCCCAGAACAGGTTGTGGTTCCAGTAACCACCTCCATTGTTGCGAACAGCCGGCTTGTCTTTGCAATTTTGTAAGATATACTCGATTGATTTCCCTTCCAAATCCGTTCCTGCAATCGCATTGTTCAGGTTTGTTGCGTATGCCTGGTGATGTTTTGTATAATGGATCTCCATGGTGCGAGCGTCAATGTGTGGCTCTAATGCATCGTATGCGTATGCTAATTTTGGTAATTCAAATGCCATAACAGTTATTTTTTATGTTCTTTAACAAAAATAGGAAACAAAATTGAAAAAGGTGATCCGTTCCGGAATAAGGTTTTGTTAGGAAAGGTTAAATGAAAATGCAAAATGTAAAAGTGAAAATGTAAAAAGTGATTATGTGAGAAGTAAAAAATGAAAGCGTGAAGAATAAAAGAATTTATGGAATGGCTGAACGGAATGGGAATAAGTGAGCGTTTTTTATGGAAACCTCCGTTTACTTCCGTGCTTGCCTGTTCCGACCATTGGAAATAAAAAAATCCCTTCCACCGCAGCGAAAGGGATTTCTCTATGTTTTCAGAACCGATTAGTTCTTTGAAATGCGCTTAACAGAAACTGCACCGTTGTTTCCGTAAACTTTCACCAGGTACATTCCTGAGTTCAATTCGGAAAGGTTTACTTCTGAAGAATTGTCGTTTACTGTTTGCTCCATTGCCAATTCACCGGACAATTGGTACACCTCGATTTTAGAGATTACCTCATCGGAGTTGACAACGATCGTACCGTTTGTTGGGTTCGGGAACATCAACAAATTGATCAATTCGCTTTCTTCCAAACCAAGGTTTGCAGGTACGCTTGTGTAATAAGCCGACTGGGAAGTAGATGATCCTGTAACGTTGGAAACGTTTGCCAATTCGTGAGTAACACCTGCTTTGTACCAGTTAAATGCAATCACAGATGAATTGATTGTTCCTCCGGCATATGTATCTGTATTTGTTTGAGTAGACTTCACACGGATTACGTTTGTGAACGTTCCTGCCGGAGTGATCAGTGTTCCTGTACCTGAATATTCGGACTGGGTGTTTGTTGTACGGTTGAATGCAAACCCGCTTACCGTGAAAGTAGCTGCCGCAGCATCCGTGAAGTTATAAGTGGTATTCACCGGGAACTGTAGGTATGTTGCAGGATTGGAATAAGTAAATATTGTTCCGTTTGCATCGATTCCTACCACTTCCATTTTAGTACTTGAAACGTTGTAGTAAATAGCTCCGCCGTTTGATTGAGTCAATTTTACGTTTGCAGTCGGGAAAGTTCCTCCTGAGTTTGCCGTTGTAGCTACTGTAACCTGGCTGTTATTTGTCATTGTGGACAAATCCCATGTTACACCTGTTCCGGTAGTTCCAGGGTTTACGTAGTCGGAAACATACATCGTATAGTTGTCACCTGGTGTGTAACCAACGTCTGTACGGGAAAAACTTTGGGCAAAAAGCGCATTACCGGATAATAGCAATGCCGCAGCAATGTAGATTTTTTTCATAGACCTAGATAATTAAATTAAATTTTCGACGAAGATATTTATTCGCAGAGATTTAACGGATACAATAATTGTTAAAATCAGAAACAGAATGAGAATGATGATTTAAAGTCCTTCAGTAAGTTTACTCTCATTCTCCGCTCTCATTCTCACTCTTTACTTCCCGTACTTCGTTTTATACTTCCTGTACAATTCCGTCTGGAAATTGGTAGTTGGTACAAACGCCCCGTTAATTAGCAACAAGGAAGCCTGGTTGCCTTTCATTTCCAGAGCAGAACCGGCCGAGCCGTAAAGTGTAGCTTTCTTACCGATCTCTATACTTCCGTAGTTTTTGGAAATTCCCATGATTTCGCAGGTGCTTAAGGTAATGGAGCGGATTGCTTCTTCTTCTGTCAGGCCGTAAGACATAGCAGTTCCTGCCAGGAAAGGCAGGTTGCGCGCGTTCATGGCTTCCATGTCACCTTCGTTCTGCAGGCAGAATTGTACACCGGCTTGTTGCAACAGGAATGGCAATTTGTATGGAAGGTCGAAGGCATCATCGTCGTGCTGCGGGAGTGAATGCAGGCGGCCAACCATGACCGGAACTTTTTTGATTTTCAGGCGGTCTGCTACCAGGTAACTTTCATATCCGCCTACGATTACCGGGAATTTTATTTCCAGTTCCGTGATTAAATCAAGAATGTCATTGATTTGCTGCACTTCATTGGCGTGGAAATAAAACCTTTTCTCCCCGTTAAAGCATTCGCTCATGGCACTGAATTGAAGCGGTGTGGCTTTATCCTTATTCCCGGCACTCACTTTGGCATTGGTCAGATAAGCAATCAGTTCCCGTTTTTGCTCTTCGTAGGTTTCATTCGGTTTGGCAACCGGCTCGCCCCAATGGCGGCTGTAAGCAGAAGGCCATTCGATGTGGATCCCGTCATCTGCCTTCACGGTTCCGTCTTCCCAGTTCCAGCAAGCACTAGTCATCAGGCTCGATTGACCGGAAATACGCCCGCCGCGTGGAGTGGTCTGGATCATCAATACACCGTTGGTGCGAACTGTTTCGATCACATCCGATTCACAATTGTAGGCGACCTGGGCACGTACATGCGGATTGAAAGTTCCCAATTCCTGGAAATCATGCGAAGCTCTTACGGCATCAATTTCTGTTAAGCCCAGTGTAGAGTTGGGAGCTACGAATCCCGGGTATAAATGATGCCCGTTGAGTGTGATTACCGTATCCCAGTCTGCTTTGTTGTAGGTGTAGGCCAGCGTGTTTTTCACCAACATAATGGTGCCGTTCTCAATTCCTACTGATCCTGTCGGGATCACATTCCCGTTCCCGATGTGAAGCGTTGCACCTTCGATGAGGATCTTATTGTATTTCTTTTGTCCGTAGCTTACAATTGCCAACAGAAGCAAAAAAGTAGATATAATTGTTTTCATGTTCTCTGTATCTGCCGGTTAGTGTTCGTTTACTTCGAGTGATTCTTCTTCACCCAGTGTATTGCAATGGAAATGCCCTCTGCGCTTGCGTGTGAAAGGTTTGGTCGGTTCGCCTTTCTTGTTTTCTTCCGACATTTTAGCAATGATGCGTGCACGTTCTGCGGCAGTTTCCTGTTGAATGCTGAAGTCCTTTTGCGCATCGAACAGGATTTCTCCGTCTACAATTGTGTAGATCGGTTTTGCCGTTACACTCAGCGGATTGTTTGTCCAAAGTACCAAATCGGCATCTTTTCCAACCTGGACGGTTCCCATGCGGTCGTCCAAATGCAGCAATTTTGCCGGATTCAAAGTCACCATTTTCCAGGCCTGATCTTCTGTCATTCCTCCGTATTTGATGGTTTTGGCAACTTCCTGGTTCAAACGTCTTCCCATTTCGGCGTCGTCAGAGTTAATCGCAACGGTTAATCCCATATTGGTCATCAATGCGGCATTCTGAGGAATGGCATCCATGACTTCGAATTTATAGGCCCACCAATCGGAGAAAGTAGAAGCACCGACTCCGTGTTCTTTCATTTTATCGGCTAATTTGTATCCTTCCAGGATGTGTGTAAACGTGTTTACCTTGAAACCGAACGAATCAGCTACGTGCATCAGCATATTGATTTCCGACTGAACATAACTGTGGCAGGTAATTCTGCGTTCCCCCGAAACAATTTCGTATAATGCTTCCAGTTCCAGATCAACCGCCGGAGGAACCGCGTTTTTATCTTTATGTTTCCCTGTTTGATGCCCGCTTTTCGCCTGGTGATAAGCCAGTGCACGTGAAAACGCATCGATGTAAACCTGTTCCACGCCCATACGCGTTTGCGGGAAACGGTTGCTTACACCCCAGTTGGATTGTTTCACATTTTCTCCCAAAGCAAATTTCACGAATTTCGGAGCGTTCTTAATGACGTATTCATGCGGGTAATGTCCCCATTTCAACTTGATCAGCGCGGATTGCCCGCCGATCGGGTTGGCGGAACCGTGCAGCAATTGAGCAGCTGTTACGCCACCGGCCAATTGACGATAGACATCAATATCTTCCGCGTTGATCGCATCTTCCATACGCACTTCGCATGCAACTGCCTGTCCGCCTTCATTTACACCGCGTGTTAAGGCAATGTGTGAGTGTTCATCGATAATTCCGGTTGTAAGGATTTTCCCGCGGGCATTGATTACTACTGCATCATTTGGTTTCACGTATGTTCCGGAACCTTTGTGAATGGCTTTGATCTTCCCGTTTTCCACGATAACCGTTCCTTCCTGGATAATTCCTTCGTCGGTATTGGTCCAGATAGTAGCTTGTTCGAAAATGATCACGGATTGTTTGGGCGGTGTGGTAAAGCCAAAAGCACTGTTCGGGAAACGTGCACCCGGAATATTCATTGTATCAGCAGTCCAGGCTTGTTTGGTTTCGTCTTTCGCTTCGAATTTCTTGTTGCGCATAGCGCTCCACTTGATCCATTTTCCTTTGTTGTTGGTTCCTTCTCCCTCGAAAATGAATACGCGTGTATTGACATCGCCTTTGAGACTGAAGGTTTGCTTTTCGCCGTCAACCTGCTGCACAAAATGGATGGAGATATCGTTATTGACCAGGGAAAGTTTCGCATTGGTAGTCAGTGTGTCTGATTTATTCGCAAGTGTGAGTGAATCCTGGATAGTACGTACCAATTTCACTTTTCCTTCCGGCTGGGAAGGAGTACCGGCAATTTCCAGCCAGTATTTTGCCCCGTCGATGTTTAAACTGTAAGTTCCGCGGATATCCGAGATCGGTGCGTTTTGGAAGACTTTGCGTTCTCCTTTGGAGAATACTTCCAGTACTTTTGCCTGATACAGGAACGGGTTTTGGTCATATACCGTGAAGTTAGCCCATTTCTCTGCTTCTATTGTTCCCAATTCTTTCTGAACACCCAGTAAAGTTGCCGGAGCTACTGTCAACGAGCGCAGTACGTCATTTACCGACCAGCCTGCTGCCAGAGCCTGGTGAATGTGTTTCCAGAAATCTGCTGCGGTGGTGTGCCCGGAAGCAGAAGTAATAAAAGGAACTTTGTGTTTGAACAGGAATCCCGGATTTCTCGGTGCCATTTCCCACACCTTTAATTCGCTATAAGGAATTTCATGTGCCAGGTACGGATCTTTCAGGTCGAAAGCTTCCGGGAAATTGATCGGGATTACCAATTGTACTTTCAAGGTATCCCATGCATTTCCTAGGAATTGTTCCTGCCCGGTTCCAAGGATTGTAAAGTCGCGTTTGAATTCCCGCATGAACGCTTTCACACGAAACACATCCGACTTATCTTCCAAAGCAAAGAAAGCGGGCTTTTTCAATTGTAGCGTGATAGCATCCAATGTATAATTGGCATCTTTCCCGTATTCGGAATGCCATTGCGCATCGTAAAAAGATTGTCTCAGTAAAGCGATTGAACCGACCAGCGAGCTTGGATAATCCAACGGAGAACTTCCCTTTCGGAACGAATAAAAAGAAGCTGCTTTGCTTAAATAGGGTAAATTTCCTGTAGTTGTTGTTCCCAGTTGCATCAAAGAACCGTATCCTTGCGCCAGGCCGTCATTCCGGTGGATCAACACGGAACCGAATCCCATTTTCTGGTATTCTGCGGTTAATTTCTCATCCGCTTTGTACCAGTCGATCGCATCAAATTCGGCTCGGATTGCATGGTTCCAATAGTAAGGTCCCGTTTTGTTCTCCGCTTTCTGGTCTGAAGGAATTCCCATCGTTGAATTCACTTCGATAAAAGAAGGAACAACAACCGCGTTTTTTCCGTCAATGACCAACAAGTCCTTCGGAGTGGTGAGCAGGATTTTATCCACCGCCGTAATCTTTCCGTCCCGGACAGTGATTGTACCATTCTCTATGGTTTTATCGGGAGAGACCAGGATGGTCACATTTGTAAGCACAAACGAATTTTGGGCAGGGGATTTTACTCCGTTCTGAGGTTTTTCGGCTTGAGAAAAAACGCTCAGTGGAAATAAGAGAGCAACAATATAGCGAATCATTTTTCGACGACTTCTGGTTTTAAGGGCTGAAAAATAGTGATTCTATGTGGAAATAAGTGATTGACTTCGACCAATGAGGTCTTTTTTTCGGTAATTTTGCCAAAAACTAATTTGATTATGGGCGCATTGGTACATGTACATTCCGGATTACGCTGGTTAGCATTGGCGTTATTGCTTTTCGCAATTGTAAACGCGATCTTAAAACGAAAAAGCGGAAAATACGAAAAAGGGGATAAGATGCTGAACCTGTTTGCGATGGTAATGCTGCACATCCAGATTTTAGTGGGAACAATCCTGGCATTTGTTACGGGGAAGATTTCTTACGTGGAAGGCTGGATGAAAAACCCGCAATTACGTTTCTTCGGGTTGGAACACATCCTGTTGATGGTTATCGCAGTTACCTTGATTACTATCGGTAGAAAGAAAGCGGAGAAAGCATTGGACCCGGCTAAAAAGCACAAGACGATCCTGATTTGGTATACGATTGTATTGATCATCATTTTCGCGGCAATTCCATGGCCGTTCAGAACTGCATTGGGAGGATCATGGTTCTAAAAATCAGCACCGGAATACTTCTTTCTGTTTGTTTGCTAAGTGCCGGTTGCGGTGAAACAGCTAAACCGGAAGTAAGCGATAAACCTGTTTCCAATGAACCGGTTTCACTGGAAGATGCCAAAGCGGTTTATACACTGAATTGTGCTTCGTGCCATGGGCCTGACGGAACATTGCAGGCTTCGAATGCAAAGGATTTATCCATCAGTAAGTTGGATGAACCGGCGATCGAGAAAATGATCCGAAAAGGAAACGATAAAGGGATGATGCCTTACGAAGACATGTTGAGCACGCCCGAAATTAAAGGATTGGTAAAATTCGTTCAAACGTTACGAAAATAAATAATGAGTGAAGGTCACGTTTTAGTTGATGCAGTAGAAGAAACCTGCGTACTTGTTGGGATCATTACATCTGCGGTGACCGATGAACAAGCTCACGAGTACCTGGATGAACTGGAGTTCCTGGCAGAAACTGCCGGTGCAACTGCTGTTAAACGATTTACACAGAAACTTCCGATGGCGAACCCCAGAACCTTTGTGGGAACGGGGAAACTGGAGGAAATCAGAGAATACATTAAAGAACACGGAATCGAACTGGTCATTTTTGATGACGAGCTTTCGCCTTCCCAACTGCGGAATATTGAGAAAGAACTGGAATGCAAGATTCTGGACAGGAACATTCTGATCCTGGATATTTTCGCTTCCCGTGCACGCACTTCTCACGCCAAAACACAGGTCGAACTGGCGCAGATGCAATACATGCTTCCGCGACTAAAACGCTTGTGGACTCACTTAGAGCGTCAAAAAGGAGGGATCGGTTTGCGTGGTCCGGGGGAATCCCAGATTGAAACCGACAGACGGATCATTCAAACACGAATTGCACTCCTGAAAGAAAAACTGAAGGAGATCGACAAGCAAATGGCTGTTCAGCGCGGAAACCGCGGACAGTTGGTGCGCGTTGCATTGGTCGGTTATACCAACGTAGGTAAAAGTACCATGATGAACTTGTTGAGTAAGTCGGAAGTATTTGCTGAAAACAAGCTCTTTGCAACACTGGATACAACGGTGCGCAAAGTGGTGATTGACAATCTGCCATTCCTGTTGACAGATACCGTTGGATTTATCCGCAAATTACCTCATCAGTTGGTAGAGTCTTTTAAATCCACACTGGATGAGGTGCGTGAAGCCGATTTGCTGATCCATGTCGTAGATATTTCGCATCCGAACTTTGAAGATCAGCTGCACATCGTGAATGAAACGCTGGCAGAACTGGACAACAAAGACAAGCCGATGATCCTTGTTTTCAATAAGATCGATGCATATCAGTACAATCCTGAAAACGAGAAAGGCGCTAATATGACACTGGAGGAATTGAAAAAGACCTGGATGAACCGCTTGCCGGCAACCAAATGTGTGTTCATTTCCGCAACGAATAAGGAAAATGTGGAAGAGCTTCGGGAAACGATGTATTCCGAGATCAAACGCATTTTTGCAATCCGTTATCCGTTCAATAACTTTTTATATTAAACCAAAGATACACTTCGACTCCGCTCAGTGTCCTTTGAAAAATCTTTCTGGAACAGGTGGCTGAGTGGAGTCGAAGACCCGGTTCCTGATTAACCTTTCGGTTGATTGCTGATTGATAATCTGTTGAATCAGGAACGCATCATTTTGATTTTCGTTATCTTCGAACATGCGAAGTTGGTTTTTAGGAATAGTGTTAGTTATGGGATCCGGGGCTTTCGGTCAAACGGAATACCTCGACAGCTTAAAAAATGCGCTTCAAAAACCTGTCTCTTCAGACACTATGCGCGTTTTTCAATACAATGAAATTGCCTGGACTTACCTGGATTATTCCCTCGATTCCACCTATGTTTTTGCGAATAAAGCGCTGAACCTGGCCCGGAAACGGAATTATCCGAACGGCATTATGGATGCAAAAAATACGCTTGGAATCTATTACCGTTACCTGTCGCAGTATTCAAAGGCAATCACCATGTACAACGAACTGATTGCTCTTCGGATAAAGAATCACCAGGAAGATAAACTGACCGGAGCTTACGCCAATCTCGGATCTGTTTATTACGAAAAAGGGGCGTATGCACAAGCACTGAAACATTATCAAAAAGCCATTGATATCGCCAAAAAGTTCCACCAGGATGATAAAATACTCGTTTTGTATACAAACCTGGCAGCAGCTTATAAATCGGTGGGACTTTATGACCAGGCAATTTCTACTTTCCAGGAAGGATTGAAACTGAATAAACGTATAAAGAATAAGGAACAGGAAGCGCAGCTCTACATGAATCTGAGCACGGTTTATCACGACAGGAATATGATCGATGAATCGGTGAAGTATTCCGAAATAGCCCGGAAATTGAGCCGGGAAGTAAATGCGGTCAGAAACAGGCAAACCATTCTTTACAATTTGTCGCTGGATTACCGGACCAAAAAACAATTTTCAAAAGCGAAAGCCTGTCTGGACGAAATGTATTCGGTTGCCAAAGAAATGGATGAAGAAGACATTTGGCTGGAATATTATTTGGCACGTGCCAATTACCTGTATGACCTGAAGCGTTTTGATGAAGCGATGAAATTCACCCTGACAGCCGGAAAATATGCCAACCGGGAAGCGGATTTGCTGAACTACGGGGAAGTGGAACTCACCAAAGCCAGTATTTATGCAGAGTTGAAACAGTATAAAGAAGGAATTGAATCAGCAGAACTGGCGCTCGATGCATTCAGGGATACGGAAGATGCAGGAGCGCAGATAAGAACGCTGAAAGTGTTGGCAGAATTGTACAAACGAAGCGGTTCTCATGAGAAAGCCTTGAAAGTATTTGAGGAAGCCCAGGAATTGAAGGAAAAAACGGACCTGGAATCGGTAACGAACCAGATTGCAACCTTGAATTCCCTGAATGAACTGGAGCGAAAAGAGCAGGACCTGGCACTTTCCAGGCAAACCAACGAAAAGATCGAAGCGGAAAACCAGCGTAAAAGCAACCTCATCTTAGGATTATTCCTGATCGGGGGATTGATCGTGATCTCGCTCGGTATTAGTTTCCGTTCGAACCAGGAAAAGAAGAAGGCCAATGCGCTATTGAACAAGCAGAACGAAGAAATTGAAGATCAGAAATCGCTGATCGAGCAAAAGCAGACAGAAATACTGGATTCCATTCACTACGCCAAGCGCATCCAGGAATCTTTATTGGTGCAGCAGACTTTGCTGAAAGAAGCGCTTCCGGAGTCTTTCATCTTCTTTCAGCCGAAGGACATTGTTTCCGGTGATTTTTACTGGGCAACAAAAAGAGACGACCAATTCTACCTGGCTATTTGCGATAGTACGGGCCACGGAGTTCCGGGAGCATTTATGAGCGCCCTGAACATTACTTTTTTGAGTGAAGCCATCAACCAGCTGGGAATTACCGAGCCAGGAAAGATCTTTGACCATGTGCGGAAACGGTTGGTAGAATCGATTTCTCACGACGGAGCTCGTGACGGAATGGACGGCGTATTGTTTTGCTTTGACGAATCAAACCGCAAGTTGTCTTATGCGGCTGCTTACAACAACCCGGTCCTGGTTCGCGGTGGTGAATTGATCAAGTTCCCCGCAGATAAAATGCCGGTAGGAAAAAGTGATCTGATGACCGAATTCCAAACTTATATGATCGACCTGGAACCGGGTGATGAATTATTTGCCTATACTGACGGATATGCCGATCAGTTCGGAGGTGAAAAAGGAAAAAAACTGAAGCTGGCAAATCTGCACGCGTATTTGCTGCGTATCTCTACCGAAAAAGCACCGGAACAACATGACCTGCTGAAGAACCATTTCCAATCCTGGAAAGGAAACCTGGACCAGGTGGATGATGTGTGTTTATTCGGAGTTAAACTTTAATCCATGAGCCCTGTAAAAAAGCAAAACCTGCTGTTAATTGTTTTAATCATCTTTTATACCGTCGGATTAATCGGGCTGAATACCAGTTTCCGCTTCTATTTTTTAGGACTGACACCTTTCAACCTGTTACTCTCCTTCGGTTGTTTGTATTTGTCGTTCAAAGATTATTCGCTGAAAAAGCACATTGATATTTTGCTGATTGGTGCTGCAGGTTACCTCATTGAATGGATAGGAGTTCATACGGCTTTACTTTTCGGACATTATGAATACGGAAGTGTGCTGGGATATAAAGTGGACGGGATCCCGCTGATTATCTCCCTGAACTGGGTATTGTTGACTTTCACCGCTACTGCAATTGTTCATAAGTGGAAAATACCTGTAATATTGAAAGCGCTGATCGCGGGAGCTTTAATGACCGGTTTGGACTGGATCATTGAGCCGGTAGCTATCCGTTCAGGCTATTGGTTCTGGGAATTTAAAACGATACCTCCCTACAATTATGGCTGCTGGATGATCTTCTCTTCCCTCTTTTCATATTGGGTGCTGAGCAGAAAAACAGTAGAAACAAATAAAGTTACCGTCGGATTATTTGCGATCTTAGTGATATTTTTTGCAATTTTAAACAGATGATTCCAACCTGGGCAGGCATATTGGTTTTTATAGCGACTTTTTTCCTCACGGAATTTGCAGCATGGTCTGCACACAAATTCGCGATGCACGGTTTTATGTGGTATTTCCACAAAGACCATCACCAGGGGCAACCCGGTTTTTTTGAGCGGAATGACGTCTTCTTTCTCATTTTCGCAGTACCAAGCTGGCTGGGAATTATGCTGGGATTGATGTACAAACAATATGGCTTCGTCTGGATGGGATTCGGGATCATGGCTTACGGATTTACTTATTTCCTGATCCACGACGTATTCATTCACCGGCGTTTTAAATGGATCCGCGAAATAAATACGCCTTATTTCTTAGCGATCAGACGTGCTCATAAAATGCACCACAAACACATCAACAAGGAAGACGGAGAATGCTTCGGGTTGCTGATTGTTCCGTTTAAATATTACAACGAAGCCAGGAAGACCTATAAACAAAACAAAGCGGTAAAATGAGCTTGTACCTGTGGATTATTCTCGGGACGATCGTTTTCCCCTTTCTATTGAGCTTCGATAAAAAGATCCATTTTTATACGCATTGGAAAAGTACATTTGCTGCGATACTGCTGGTAGGTTTGTTCTTTTTGTTGTGGGATAACTACTTTACAGAACACGAAGTCTGGGGCTTCAACCCGAAATACGTAGAAGGAATTTACCTGTTCCGTTTACCGCTGGAAGAGGTGCTTTTCTTTTTGGTGGTACCGTACGCTTGTGTATTTGTTTACGAAGTGATCCGGGGTTATTTCCCAAACCTGAAGCTGGACCTATTGGGCCGTGCTTTTGCTTTTGCAATGGTGCTTTCGGGGTTGTTGCTGACCATCTTTTATATCCGGAATTGGTACACACTGACGGCTTGCTCCTTGTCCTGTTTATTGATTATTGGCATTCATTTCCGCCTGAAAGCAAAGTGGTTCAATTATTTTGCGCTGGCATTCCTGGTTTGCCTGGTCCCGTTTTTGATCGTGAACGGTGCGTTGACCGGTTTTTTTACAGACGAACCGGTGGTTTGGTATGCTGAAAATCACATCATGGGAATCCGCATAGGGACGATTCCTTTGGAGGATATTTATTACAATCTGAGCATGCTTCTGCCGATCATCTTCATCCACGAAGTATTGAAGGAATCCAACAAAAAGAGAAAGGCTAAATAAATTCCAAAACATGATATCATGATATCATGTTTTCATGAAATCGTTATATAACGAAATACCGGAGAGTTTTGGTTAAAGCTCCCGTGTAATCAGGAATTTTGCTACTGCGTGCAATGCGTCTGTTTTCAATCCTTTTGCCTCCAATTGCTTCAGGTTTTCCATGGCCTGGTCGTAATAACCGTTCATGGCATCTAAAGTAGCTTTTCGTGCACCCAGCTCTTCAAAAAGGATTTTCGCATGCGCTACTTTTTGATGATCCGCATTCATCCTTACCAGTTCGTTGAAACGATTATCTCCCGTTTGCATGGCTTTTAAAAACAGCAAGGTCTTTTTATTCGAAAGGATATCACCACCTACCTGTTTACCAAAAATCGCCGGGTCGCCATATAAATCTAATATATCGTCCTGGATTTGGAAGGCAATTCCCAGAGAAACCCCGAATTCATAGAGATTTCTTCGGGTTTCTTCGTCCTGGTTTCCCAGGATTGCTCCGAATTCCAAAGCACATCCCAGCAAAACAGAAGTTTTCAGCCGGATCATTTCGATATAACCTTCTTCGGTGACAGTCTCCAGGCTTTCAAAATCCATGTCCATCTGTTGGCCCTGACAAACCTCTATCGCTGTTTCGTTAAAGGATTTGAGCAGGAGTGCAAGCCTGTGGTCGGAATAATTCGCCAACTGGTGATAAGCCTCGATGTACAATTGATCCCCGGAAAGAATCGCAATGTTAGTATTCCACTTGGTATGTACGGTAGGTTTTCCCCGGCGAACCGGTGCACCATCCATAATGTCGTCGTGGATCAGGGAAAAGTTGTGGAACAATTCGATACTTAAAGCTGCGTGGACGCATTCCTCTTTCGGAATATTGAAGATTTCCCCACTGAGTAATGTCAGGATAGGTCGCATGCGTTTTCCTCCCAAAGAAAGGAAATAACGCAAGGTGTCGTATAAATTATGGGGTTCATCAGACAGTTCGATACCCGATATTTCATTCTCCAGATAAGCAGCGTAATGGGAAAGGCCTGTCATTATTTTTTCAATAGTTGCAATAAATAACTGCCGTAACCACTTTTGACGAGTGGCTGTGCAATTTCTTCCAGTTGATTAGCAGTAATAAAACCGTTTCGATAAGCCACTTCTTCAATACAGCCAACTTTCAAGCCCTGGCGCTCTTCAATTACCTGTACAAACTGTCCGGCCTGCATCAGGGAGGGAAAAGTACCGGTATCGAGCCAGGCAGTTCCGCGACTCAAAATAGCGACTTTCAGTTTTCCGCGTCTGAGGTATTCCGCATTTACATCCGTGATCTCGTATTCTCCGCGAGCAGAAGGCTGCAGGTTTTTGGCAATCTCAATCACATCATTGTCGTAGAAATACAATCCCGGAACGGCGTAATTGGATTTCGGTTTTACAGGTTTTTCCTCAATGGAAAGCACATTCATCACCTCATCGAACTCAACCACTCCGTAACGTTCCGGATCGCTTACGTGATAAGCATAAACGACACCTCCGTCAGGATCCGCATTTTCCTTCAGCAGTTCATCCATCCCGACGCCATAGAAGATATTGTCTCCCAGGATCAGGGCAACGGAATCATTTCCGATGAAAGATTCACCGATAACAAAAGCCTGTGCAAGTCCGTTTGGTTCAGCCTGTTCCGCATAGGAAAAAGTACAGCCGATTTTACTGCCGTCGCCCAATAGTTTTTTGAATTGGGGAAGATCGTGCGGAGTTGAAATAATCAGGATCTCACGAATCCCGGCAGTCATCAATATCGACAAAGGATAATAGATCATCGGCTTATCGTAGATCGGCATTAACTGCTTACTGATTGCCAACGTCAGCGGATGAAGCCGTGTTCCGGAACCTCCGGCAAGAATGATTCCCTTCATGGTTTAATCGGCTTTTGGTTCGTTTGACGGGTCTTCGTCTTCCTTCGCTGGAGCCGGTTTGTCGGATTTTGAATCTTCCGCCCCTTCGATGGTCAATAAATCCCAGCTTACGTCTGAATCTTCGTCGTAAATCTCGAATAACGGTTCTTCAAAAGACTTGGTTGTCAACCTGCGTTCGTAGCTTAATAACAAACAAGGCAACAAGATCAGGTTTGTGAAAAGAGCCACGAAATACGTAATTGCAGACAAATAGCCCAGGGCCTGTGTTCCTCCGAAATCAGAGAACACGAATACGATGAATCCGAAGAACAGGATCACGGAAGTATAAATGATACTCAAACCTGTTTCGCGGATAGAAATGGCAATACATTCTTTCAAATCCCATTTTTTCGTCTTCAGTTCGTGGCGGTAATGTGCCAGGAAGTGGATCGTATTATCGACCGTAATCCCCAATGCAATGGAGAAAATCAACAGGGTAGAAGGCTTCAATGGGATGCCGAAGATTCCCATAATTCCGGCGGTAATAATCATCGGGATTAAGTTCGGGATCATGGATACGACCACCATGCGGAATGAATAGAACAACAAACACATCAATGCGGCGATCGAAATCACGGCAAATACGATACTGGAAGTCAGGTTGCTTACCAGGTATTTTGTTCCCTCGGATGCTACGACCGATGTTCCGGTAAGTGTAATGTCGTAATACTCTTTATTGATCGCTTCACGCAGCTGCTTCTTGAAAGCAGGTTTCCCGAAATACTTTCTGACCAATTCCGGGTCGGAGTCAAAAGCATATTGCTTCTTATCATCTCCGTTTGAGAGGATCGAAGTCAGGTTATTGTATACCCCGCTTGATAATTCAAAAATGGAATCGATGTATTCTTTCTTCCCTTTTTCAAATTTCGCGTAATACTTTTCCAGCGAAGGTTTATCCGGATTCATAATACTATCAATGCGGTGCTCGATCAGATGTACCTGGTCTTCCACTTCGTATGAACCCAAATCTTTCATGGAAGTTCGCACACGAAGAATGTGGTTCGTAGTATCCACCAATTCTTTGATCGACAAGGTCGAATTGTTAGTGGTCGTAGATAAATTCTTCAGGTAAGCATTCAGACGCAGCTTATCCTTCGTTGCAAAGATCTTGTACTGCGCAGGATTGTTGTTGTAGTAAGCCATGTTTACCACTTTCACAAAATCCACAATGGAAAGGCTTTTGGCGAACAAAGTATCTTTGGCAAGCATTTCCTGCACCTGCTCCACGCTTTGCATGGTATTCTTACCGAATAAACGTCCTCTTTCCTTGTAATCGATCAACACTTCAAACGGAACGGCTCCGCCGAAATTGGCTTCCATGAACTGGATGTCTTTCAGGATCGGATCTCTGGCTGGTAAATCGCCGGTAATATTCCCCGTTACTTTCATGAATACAATCCCGATACCTGTTCCAACAGTCAGAATAATTGTGATCACATAAACCGTTCTGCGGTTGTGTGCTGTAATTTGAACCAGCCTTTCCAGGAACTTCACTGCTGCTTTGCGGTCAAGGTGTTTTAAGTGACGTGTTTTCGGCTGCTTGGAGAATGAAGCGAAGATCGGGATCAGACACAGGGAAACCACATAACACAACATGATGTTTACCGATGAAATTACCCCGAATTCAAAGAATTTGGAAGAGTTCGTAAAGAGGAAAGTCATAAAACCGATTGCGGTGGTCACGTTAGTCAACCACATAGCAGTTCCCGTTTTACGGATTACCTGCGTCAGAGCTTTGATCTTGTTTCCGTGCTGTTTGAACTCGTAATGGTATTTGTTGAAAAGGTAAATACAGTTCGGGATACCGATTACGATCATCAGTGGAGGAATCAATGCCATCATGATCGAAATGTTGTAATTGAACAACCCGATCGTTCCCATTGCCCAGATTACGGTAATTGCAACAACCAGGAGACTGATCATCGTAACCCGCACGGATCGGAAGAAGAAATACATGATCCCGAAGGAAATTGCCAGCGAAAGGATGACGAAAATATACATTTCGCCCATTACCCGTTTACCTATCAATACACGCATGTGTGGCAATCCCGCGAAATGGATCTGATTGAAATGCTTCTCATACGATTTTGCCAGGTTTTCGATCTCGATAACCACTTTCTGTTTCTCTTTGTCTACCAGGAAGTTTTCATCCAGGCTCACCATCATCAAACTCACATTGGTGGAGTCGTTGTACATGATCCCATTGTAGATCGGGTTCCTGCGAATTTCGCTCTTGATCTGTTCGATGGATTTTTCCTTGAACGATACATCCGAGAAGATCGGTTTGATCGTAAACTGGCTGTTTGCCGTATCGTTGATGAGGTTGAATAACTTCGCTTCCGAGATCACCGAGATTACCCCGTCAATTTGCAGGATCGAATCTCCCAGCCCTTTCCAGAGCAGGAATTTTTCTTTCGTGTACAAATCTTTATCCTGGATCGCAATGATCAGCGCCGAACCATCTTCCCCGAACATTTTCTTGAACTTCAGGTAAGTAATCTGGGTAGGACTATCCTTCGGAAGCATGTTTCCATACTTGTTGTCTATCTTTAAACCGGTCAAAGCATAATAACCGAATAAAACGGTCAGTAATGCCATGATAGCCAGGATAATAAAACGGTTTCTCAGAATGATATTGGCTATTCTATTCCACATATCTCTTTAGTTTTTTATTTTTAGTCAGGCACATTTGTACGCCTGTTTTTGTTACTCTTTTAAAGCTGGTTAATCAGCTGCCGGTCTACTTCAGGTAAGTATTTAACCAATCGAAAAACTCCCTGTTCCACAAAATACTGTTCTGTGGTTTGGTTACCCAGTGTCCTTCATCCGGGAAATACAGGAATTTACTCGGGATTCCTTTCAGTTGAAGTACCTGGAACGCCTGCATTCCTTCTGATTCCGGAACACGGAAGTCTTTTCCCCCATGGATGACCAGCATCGGAGTATTCCATTTGTCAACCAATTTGTGCGGGCTGTTCTTTGCATATAATTCCTTGTTTTCAGGAAGCCAGTATGGCCCGCCGATATCCCAGTTTGCGAAGAATAATTCTTCGGTTGTTCCGTACCAGCTTTCCAGGTTGAATAATCCGCAATGGGAAATAAAAGCTTTGAAACGGTTTTCGTGAATTCCAGCTAAATAGTAAACGGAATAACCTCCGTAACTAGCTCCTACAGCTCCCAGTTTATCTTTATTGATAGCAGGAATCTGAGCTACACAGCTATCGGTTGCTGTCAGGTAATCACGCATGGCCTGGCCGCCCCAGTCTTTCGAAATAGCATCGTTCCATTCCTGTCCGAACCCTGGTAAACCTCTTCTGTTCGGAGCAATCACAATATATCCCTGTGAAGCCATCAAACGGAAATTCCAGCGGAAAGAGAAGAACTGGGAAACCGGACTTTGCGGTCCGCCCTGACAATAAAGCAATGCCGGATATTTTTTGGCAGGGTCGTAATTCGGAGGATAGATTACCCACGTCAGCATTTTCTTTCCGTCGGTTGTGGTGATCCATTTTTCCTGCACGGTCGGCTCGGCAATTCCTTTCAATTCTTCTTTGTTTGCGTGAGTCAATTGCTCCATCGCATTTGTCTTCGGAGTGAACATCCAAATATCCGTCGGGTGGATCATGTCTTGCTTTTCCAGCAAAATACGGTCCTTCATCACGCTGAAACTCACATAATCGCAACGGTCAAAAGTCAATTGCTGAATTTTCCCGGTTTTTACATCGATGGAATACAATTGCTTCGTTGCTTTTGTGGTAGCAGTGAAATAAATAATCTCGCGGGATGGGTGCCATGCGAATTCATTCACACTTACATCCATACTTGCGGTAAGGTCTTTTTCCTGTCTGCTTTCCAGATCCATGATACGGATTCTGTTCTTATCTGCTTCAAAACCATCTTTTTCCATGCTCAGCCACGCAAGTGTTTTCCCGGTGAAATTGATCGCCGGATTGGTGTCGTATCCTTTGTGAGCAGAAGACAGGATCGTTGTGATTTTATCTGAAGTACGATAAGCGTAGATTTCAGAATTGGTTGATTGTGCGAATGTTTTTCCAGCCATTTTCTTGGTGGAGTAGAAGATGGTTTGTCCGTCTTTGCTGAAACAAACGCTTTCTATTCCCCCGAAAGGACCTGTAACGGAAGGGAAATTTTCAGCTTCCATGACATCCGCTTTTTTGGAGAATTTACCTGCTTCAGATGCTTCGTACCAGTACAAATGCGGAACTTCTGCAGAAGACCATTGGTTCCAGTGACGGTACATCAGATCAGTTTCCAACCTTCCGGACGTTTGAGGTAGATCGGGGTATTTGTCTTTGATTGTTTGCTTGATTTTTAAAGGTTCCAGCGTTGCAAAGCGTTTTCCGTCGGGGCTCACTGCAATTCCTTCCACTGCCGTTGCTCCGAAATTGTGAAGGGTTTTAACGGTTTTGGTAGCAGGATTCAAGCTTTTCAGTTCGATTTCAGAACCTGCCGGCTGCAGGAAAACCAATTGATTTTCTGCATTCCAGATGAAGTTCCAGGCTCCGTCAAGATCCAGTGTGCTGGTCTTCCCGGTTTTCAATTCAACCAAAAAAGTACTGGTTTTTCCTTTGTTGACCGTATAATCGGTTTTGGTGCTCTGGTAGATCATCCATTCGTCGTTTGATGATCCGATGGTTCCTGAAATTCGGTTGAGAGACCACATTTTTTCAGGAGTAAATTCTTGCGCTTTTGCCTGAAATTGTACAATAGCGCCCGCAATCAGCGCAAGGAAAATAGATCTTTTACCCATTAGCTTTTTTTCAAGTTGCTCAAAAATACCTAAAAAAGTCAATTTGGGGACTATAAAAGTGCAGGAAATACGGGATTAACTAGGATTTAACCTTTGCTTTCTTCCGGCGTGAAGTATTTTGTATGTATACATAGCTAAATACAAAGAGTGTCACAATTCCGGTAAAAATAACAGTGTTGGAAAGTGTGTCTGTAAGCGAATAAGAACGCGAACTGGAATAGAAGAGCGAATTAATGGCTGCCAATAAAATGATGAGTGTTCTTTGAAACCGTTTTATTCGAATCATAAACAAACTGTTTTGAACTAATTTACAGAAAAAATGAATTGATAATCAGGGAAGTTAATAAATAAACAAAATAGATCTGAACTTTTGGAGTTATACACTGTACTGTCAAAAAATCGTGCTATGAAAGCTACAAAGATTCACTATTCCATTCCGGACCCATGCGGGAAAAGCTGGAACGATATGACTCCGGAATCTACAGGCCGCTTCTGTGGGTCCTGTGAAAAGTCGGTAATTGATTTTACCGCAATGTCCGATTTTTCCATTGTAAATTACCTGGAAGAGCACAAAAACGAAAAGGTTTGCGGACGATTTACGAAACCGCAATTGGAGCGTGTTTATTCCTTGAATCAACCGGTTTTTGCACCTGCTTTTGATTTAAGAACGGTCGTTCTGGGATTAGCTTTGACCACTTTTTCTGCGATCCATGGTTTTGCACAAACGGAAACTCCGGAACCTTTGAAGATAGATACTACCACGCTTATTCAACCTTTGGTGATCGGAACAATTGCCTACCGCAATTTGGATCACACCAGTGAAAAGAAGGCGCAGGGTAAAATCCGGAATCACATAGCTGATTTCAAAACCATAAACGTTGTACTGAAAACAGAAGACGGAACGATCCTGGAAACCATTCATCCGGATGCGAAAGGAAAATTTGAATTCAACCTGGACTGGAAATTGAAACCGGCTTTTATCGAGATAAGCGGAGTTGGTTATGAAAGACAAGAATTGCATTTTTCAACGATGAGACAACTCAGCAATATCGAGGTTATTTTACCCGAAGAAATTGAAATGATCCGGGGTGAAGTCATTCAGGGAGATATCAAACAAGTGGATGAACCGGAAGAAGACCGGATTTTGCAAAAGGTCGAAATGGGAAATGTGAGCATCCGGAAAACGGAAAAATAGAAGACGCATTGAACCTTTTTGAAGAAAGCCTGTACTCCCCATAAAGTGAGCCATGAAACCGAAGAAAATACACTATCAGATCGAAGAACCTTGTCATGCAGACTGGGACCAGATGAAACCGGAAGCACAAGGGCGTTTTTGCTCTTCCTGCAGTAAAACAGTGGTTGATTTCAGCGCGATGTCTGATTTTTCCATTGTGAATTACCTCGAGAACAATAAGCATCAGTCGGTTTGCGGACGATTCACGGAAGCGCAATTGGATAAAACCTATTTGTGGACGAAACCTCATCCGACTTTATTCCAATTTGATTTGAAAGCTGTGGCATTGGGCCTGGCATTAAGTACTTTTTCTGCGATTCCGGCTCAGTCACAAAATACACCGATTACGGAGCAGCACGACAGTACAGAAACAATGGTTGTCAAACAAGGGGAAGTTGCCGTTTTCTACGATCACCGGGATGAAAAATTCGTAAGCGGAAACATTCAGCTGGATGATAAGAAGTTTGGAGACATTAAAATTGTATTGATAGATGGAAATGCTGCTGAATTATCGTCTGTGGTTATTCGCCCGGATAACGGGAAATTCAGGATTCCGCTGGATTGGACTAAGAATCCGGTAGCCATCAAAGTGAGTTCTGATGGATACAATACTCAAACAGTTTACTTTGAAAATCACCAGTCTTTAAGCGGATTGAAGGTTGTCTTGTATGAAAAGCACCCGGTGAAAATGGGTAAAGTAATGAGAAAAGACGATTAATTCCTGATGCTATGAAAGCGAAATTAGTTAAATATACCATCGAGGCACCTTGTCACGAAGACTGGGGAAAAATGAAACCGGAAGCAAAAGGCCGGTTTTGTGAAGCTTGCAGCAAGACGGTTGTGGATTTCAGTTCCATGTCTGACTTTTCCATTGTCAGTTACCTGGAAAACCGAAAAAACGAATCTGTTTGCGGAAGGTTTCGCCCGGACCAAATGGAGAAAAGTTACCGGTTGACGAAACCTCATCATGCGTTCTCATTCGACCTGAAAGCGGTTGCATTGGGTTTGGCATTGAGTACTTTTTCGGCTGTTCATACACAAGCGCAGGTAACACCTGTTGATACAACGCAGGTCATTTACCAGGAACCCTTGGATGGCATGGTGGTCAGGACCGAATATTACGATCACAAGGACGAGAAATTTACCGAAGGAATCATCCTGGTAGATGGAAAAGGGTTTGACCGGGTAACGATCCAATTGCTGGATGTCGACGGAAAAGAAATTACAAGCCTGGTTCCTTCCAAAGACGGAAAGTTCAGGATTCCACTGAATTGGGCTAAAAATCCGGCTTCACTGCGGGTTAACGGTGAAGGATTGATTACTTCTGAATTATACTTTTACCAGCAAGAATCTTTGAAAGGATTGAAAATAAGACTTTTCCGGGAGGAACTGATGTTAAAAGGAAATGTCGAATCCGAAGATAAATAAGTTCTACCAATAACCTCCAATATGAAAAAAAGGATTATTCGGATAAGGCGGATGATCCTTTTTTTATGGAGTCATTCACCATCAGAGATTGGTGCCGGCTTTGTGTCGGCCACCTCCATTTCAGGAAAATGATTCTTTTTGGCTTTTTGGGGAATGGTTAATGAAAAGCGTACATGTCCTTGTTCGTAGGTTGCCCGGAGCACTCCTTTGTGAGCTTTGGCAATTTCGGAAGAAATAAACAATCCGAGTCCCAACCCTTTTTTCTCCGTTCTATCTTTTCCCCGCAGAAACGGACGAAACAGGCTGTTCAGTTCACGCTGTGTGATCGGAGCCGCTTCGTTGATCACATCAATTGAAAAAGATTGTTGGTTCCCTGCAACAATTACTTCGACCGGGGTTTCCGGCAAGCTATGTATCATGGCATTCCCCATGAGGTTTGAAAAAAGCTGGGCAATGCGATCTGCGTCGCAATCAACGGGTCCATCAAGCGAGATCGTGGTGTCAATTTCCCGTTGGGGCCAAATGTTGCGGATTTCGGCAATAACCTGTTCAATAACCGGTTGCAGTTCCGGATTTATTTTGCGCTTCAGTGCGATTCCTCCACCAAGATGGCCCTGTGCGAAATCAAGGATGTTCTCAATTAATCCCATCATCCGGAAAGCACTGCGCTGGATGGTTTGCACGATCATGCGGTTGTTTTCATCCAGATTGCCGGCCAAAAGCATTTCTGCAGCTAGTGTTACGGAGCTGATCGGGTTCCGGAGATCATGTCCTAAGATTGCAATGAATTGGTCTCTCAGTTCAGCAACCTTTTTTTCTTCTTCGAGTTTTGCCTGCACTTGTGCAAGCTGATCCACTGCATCGAGATGAAAGGAGATCAAATCTGTGAAGAGCTTGAACATGCTGATCACTGTAGGATTATTTAACTTGGCCGGATGGGGATCAATGGCGCAAAGCGTTCCGAAAAATTCTCCGTTCTTGCGGAAAATAGGAACGGAAATGTAACTTTGGAAACCGTACATCAAAGGTGTATGGTGCGTTTTGAAATGAGGATCCTCCTGAACATGATCAATCACAACCATGGTTCCTGAATGCCTGATCTCATCACAGATAGTTGTCTTCAGTTTAAGTTCATCGCCAGCTTTTAATCCAAAGGAGATTTCGTCTCGTACTTCACAAGCTACCCAGGTTGTTTCGGTAACTCTTGCAACAGCTGCAAAACCCATTCCCGTAGTTCTGCAAATCACTTCCAGCATAGAAGAAATACCTCTTATATTACCGATTGTTTCAATATCTGATTGGAGGTTTTCCGGGGAGAGTCCTTGTTGCATATCCTGAGTTTGGTGAAACAAAATACCAAAAAGCACCTTACTGTGAATCTAAAACAAGGTGATTTGTGGGATTTATGTAACAATTTTCCGAAAGGATATAAAGATAAAGGGGCGTATCCTTCAAATTGATGGATCGCCCCTTTTTATTTTTTGAAAGCTTATTTATTCTACTGTTACGGATTTTGCCAGGTTTCTTGGCTGGTCCACGTTGCAGTCGCGCATCACCGCAATGTGATAGCTCAATAACTGGAACGGAATGGTTGCCAGGATAGGAACCAGGTGTTCGTCCGTATCCGGAATTTCGATCACGTGATCTGCCATTTCTTTTACGTCCGTATCTCCTTCGGTTACGATTGCAATGATCTTTCCTTTACGTGCTTTTACTTCCTGGATATTGCTTACTACTTTTTCGTAGGAAGTTCCTTTGGTAGCAATCACGAAAACCGGCATCTCTTCATCGATCAAAGCGATTGGCCCGTGCTTCATTTCTGCTGCAGGATATCCTTCTGCGTGGATGTAGGAGATTTCTTTCAGTTTCAACGCCCCTTCCAGTGCAACCGGGAAAGAACTTCCTCTTCCCAGGTAAAGTGCGTTGTTTGCATCTTTGTAAATTCTGGAAATTTCTTCGATCTCGGCATTGCGCTCCAATACGCGTTTCACTTTCTCAGGAATGATTTCCAGTTCGGAAAGCATGGTTCTGAATTTCGATTCGCTTAAAGTCCCTTTTTTATGAGCCAGAGAAAGTGCCATCAAAGTCAGAACGGTTACCTGAGCGGTAAATGCTTTGGTGGAAGCCACCCCGATTTCCGGTCCTGCGTGGGTGTATGAACCTGCGTCCGTAATGCGTGAGATGGAAGATCCTACCACGTTACAGATTCCGAGAATCGTTGCGCCTTTTGATTTCGCCAATTCCAATGCCGCTAACGTATCTGCAGTTTCACCGGATTGCGAAACAGCGATTACGATATCGTTTTCATTGATGATCGGATTGCGGTACCTGAATTCGGATGCATATTCGACTTCAACATTGATGCGCGCCAAATCTTCGAACAAATATTCTCCGACCAGACAAGCATGCCAGGAAGTTCCGCAGGCTACCATCACAATGCGTTGTGCATTGATCATTTTTTGCTCGTAGTCTTTCACTCCGCCCAAAGAAACCCATCCTTCGGAAGCGTTCAAACGTCCGCGGAAACAATCTTTGATGGAACGTGGCTGTTCGTGGATTTCTTTCAGCATGAAATGCTCGTATCCGCCTTTTTCAAGGGTTTCCAGCTGCATTTCCAATTCCTGTACGTAAGGAGTTTTCGGCTGGTTGCGCAGGTTTGTGATGTTCAATCCGGATGTCAGGTCTACTACAGCGATTTCTTCATCTTCCAGGTAAACAACCTGGTTCGTGTATTCGATAATCGGTGTTGCATCCGAAGCCAGGTAGAAATCATTTTCTTTCCCGATACCTACAACCAACGGAGAACTTTTACGGGCTGCGATCAGCTGGTTCGGATTATCGGAAGAAATAACAACGATCGCGTACGCACCGATCACATTTTGTAAAGCCATGCGAACTGCTTCTGCCAAGTCTACTTTTTCCTTCTTTTGGATATCATCGATCAGGTGAACCAATACTTCCGTATCTGTCTGACTTCTGAAATGGTATCCGCGAACGATCAATTCTTCTTTTAAGCTGTTATAATTCTCAATGATCCCATTGTGGATCAATGCGATTTTTTCGTCGTTTGAAAAATGAGGGTGTGCGTTGATATCATTCGGTGCACCGTGAGTAGCCCAGCGTGTGTGACCGATACCTGCATGCCCGGATATGTTTTTGCCTGCGGCAAATTCTTCCAGGTTGGAAACTTTTCCCTGGCGCTTGTATAAATTCACCTTTCCGGAATCCAACAATGCAATTCCTGCACTATCATACCCACGATATTCCAATCGCTTTAATCCTTTAATTAAAATAGGGTAAGCTTCTTTCTTCCCGATATATGCTACAATTCCACACATAATTTATTTGAATTCAGTGTATTTAAGAACTAATTTGGGTTTTGTCTTGTAAGGAGATGCAGAACCGTTGAAAACAACGCGGTCTGCAGTACAACGAAAATAGTTTTGCGCCGGGATCACGTAAAGTCCGCTATTCTGTTTTTTCCCGGAAATTACTTCCTGAACGTAATGCCTGATGTCAAATAAAAATCCTTTTTGATTGTTGTCGTAATTGGCCGTTGCGATAACGTTGTAGGTTTTGCCTCCGTCTTCCGAATAAGCCAATCCGAAAGTTTGAGTCGGGTAGTAAACATCCCCGGAGTGGTATGCAATCGGTAAAGATAACAAAGCGTTGTTGAGCAATGTTTTGTTACTAAGCTTACTGATAGTAGGCATTTCAATTTTTGGAATAACGTTGAATGACTGACTGTAAAACTGGGTTTTCCCGTTGATCGGATTTGCAAGTACGTCTGCAATGTGGTACCCGGAATTATCAATATCTACATGGTTGAAATCAGCGCAGGCACCGGTGATAACCAGTGCAACTTGTTTTTGAACGGATTCCGATCCTAATTTGTAGTAAATAGTCATTTTGGTCTGCGAATTGTCTAGTTTGAAATACAAAACGGCGCCTTTTCCTTTTGCAGGATTGGTATTTGAAACACTGATTTTTAGTCCTTTTAAATAATTGGAACTAAGGAAATTACTGCTGCTTGTGAAAGCTGAATTTCCAGCTGCCATATCGTCCAGGAATTGCTGGCCGAATGCATTGTTCAAACGCAACCTCAATTGTGGGTTCAGCTGCGTAGTATCACCCGTCAATATGACTTTTGCACTGGTGTTCGGAGTTTGGGTAGCAGAAGAAGGGTCCACTAAGTTGGAACCCATCGTGGATTTGACTGTAGACCGTTTGTAAACCGAATCTACATCTAACTCATCTGCAAGCTGGTAAACTTCAAAAGTCTGTGGATCAAGTGTACCATAATAACCGCCATAGTTCAAACTAAGAACGATGGAGTCAATGATAGGATTTGTTCCTACGGTAACTGCTCCGCTAACTGTAAGTTGCGTGTAAATAGACGCATTCACAATTCCGAATTTCGGGTCGTGATAAGCTCCCAGAGTCCCAAAATTCTGATTATCGGTTGCAAGCGTATCGAAAGGAACCGAATAAGTATTCAGTTGAAAAGTATCCTTTCCACCTGCCGCCAGCAAATCTTCCACACTCAATGCTTCTGAACCGAAAGGAGAAGATGTTTTTTTACATCCTGGTAAAACGGAAAGTGTTAAGACAAAACAAGCGGAAAGTAAAATTCCTTTCCGCCAGTTATTATGTAGTTTTTTTAGATTCATCATTGTATCAAAATGCCTTCTTCTATTACTTTGTCAAAGAACTCTGATAATCCTTTGGTTAAGTGTTCTTCAGGTAAATAATTTAGTTTTAAACACGTTGCCTCATCGTAGACTTTTTGTAAATCCGCCGGAATTACTTCACTGCCCTGAACAACACCGTCACAGAACGTTACTGCTGCTTTTGTTATTGCATCCAGGGTAGGCGTTTTAACTAAATTTGTGACTTCTTCATCAAATCCATCGAACTTCAACTTCTCATGGAAGCGTTCATCCCAGGAAGATTCGAATCCTTCTTTATCGTTATAGATGCTGTAAACTACTTTCGTATCAGCAAAATGCGGATCTTTGTTGTAGATCTTTTTGATATAAAGGGACATCAGGGAAGTCATCCAACCGTGACAGTGAATCACGTCCGGTTTCCATCCTAATTTTTTAACTGTTTCCAAAACACCGCGGCAGAAGAACATGCTTCTTTCGTCGTTGTCTGTAAAATCAGCACCTTTATCGTCCGTTACATTTGTTTTACGTTTGAAGAACTCATCGTTATCAATGAAGTAGACCTGTAAACGTGCTGCCGGAATTGACGCTACTTTGATGATCAGCGGGTGATCGTTGTCGTCAATAATGATATTCATTCCCGAAAGGCGGATTACTTCATGAAGTTGATGTCTTCTTTCGTTAATCGTACCAAAGCGAGGTGTGAAAACACGGATTTCTTTACCATTCTCCTGCGTCCCTTGCGGAAGCTTGCGAGCATTGTGAGAAATTTCTGTTTTTGCAAGAAATGGATAAATTTCCTGAGAAACAAAGAGAATTCTTTTCTTTTCCATAGAATTCGATAGGGGAATTTTTGAATATTATAAGTGCAAAATTAAGAAAAAAAGACGGAATCTTCAAGATATTAATATAGTTTTGCCTGCTTGTTTTGAACGAAAGGGTAGAAATGTGGAAATAATCAACACGGTTGAAGGGCTCAAACAAGCCCTGGATGCATCCCGGAAAGAAGGTAAAAGTATTGGTTTTGTGCCAACTATGGGTGCTTTGCATCAAGGTCATATGGACTTGGTAAGTCGCGCCAATGCTGAATGTGACGTGGTTGTTGTGAGTGTTTTTGTAAACCCGACGCAATTCAATAATCCATCCGATCTAGAAAAGTATCCGAGGACTCCGGAAGCCGATTCCGAATTGTTGAAAAAATTCGGTTGCGACATTGCTTTTTTTCCTTCAGAACGAGAAATTTATCCTGAAAACCTGGTATCTCCCCGGGTAGATTTAGAGGGTTTGGATGAAGTGATGGAAGGAAAATTCCGTCCGGGTCATTTCAAAGGAGTTGTTCAGGTGGTTTCCCGCCTGTTTGAACTGGTTGAACCTCAAAAAGCATTCTTCGGGCTAAAGGATTTTCAGCAGGTTGCCGTAATCAAAAAGATGGTTGAACAATTGAGCCTTCCGATCCAAATTGTTCCCTGCGAAACTTCCCGCACAGAGAAAGGACTGGCAATGAGTAGCCGCAATAAACGCCTGACCGAAGAACAGAAGGAAGAAGCACTGATTATTTTTAAAACGTTGACGCAGGCAAAACAGGATGCTGCTCAATTTTCTCCGGCAGAGACAGTAGCACGCGCTGTTGAATTTTTTAACCGCGGAACACTGCAACTGGAGTATTTGACGATCGTTGATCCCGTTACTTTGCAGGACCTTACGGATCACTGGGTTCCGGGTGCAACCATGTGTATCGCTTGCTTTTGCGGAGAGGTGAGACTGATAGATAATATGGCACTTGTCTGATCGGAATAATTGCGAATGACTTTGTTCTGATTAATTAGGAATTCGCAATTCATAATTCGCAATTATAGTATTACCTTTGCACTTCGATTTTTACAAACATGTTGATACAAGTAGTCAAATCAAAAATTCACCGCGTACGCGTTACTCAGGCAGAATTAAATTATGTTGGAAGTATTACCATTGACGAAGCATTGATGGATGCCTCTAACCTGGTTGAAGGTGAACGGGTTCAGGTTGTTAACATCAATAACGGAGAGCGTTTGGAAACTTACGTGATCAAGGGTGACAGAGGAACCGGAACAATTTGCTTAAATGGCCCGGCGGCAAGAAAAGTAGCTGTGGGAGATATGATTATTGTTATCGGGTACGGATATATGACTCCGGAGGAAGCAAGATCATTCAAACCGTCCTTGGTTTTTCCAAATGAATTGACTAATTTGATAGTCTGATGAAAAAAACAGCAGGTATTCTTCTAAAAACAGTTCTTCCACTGGCCTTAGGCGTTTATCTGATCTGGTACTTTTTCACATCCATGGAACCGGAGGTGGAGGCTGCTTTTTACAAAGCGCTTCGCGAAGCCGATTATTTCTGGGTTTTCCTATCCTTATTATTAAGCTTTTTTGCATTGCTCTCCAGGGCATATCGCTGGAAATACCTGTTGGAGCCAATGGGATACCAAACTTCTTTGTGGAACCGCTACCATGCCATTATGATCGGATACATTGTGAATCTGACCATTCCCAGGGCCGGAGAAGCTTCTAGGGCTGCTATGTTGTACCGTTCCGATGGAGTTCCTTTTTCCAAATCATTCGGTACTATTTTGGCTGAGCGCGTTTTCGACCTCATCATGCTGTTTTCTGTTGCTCTGATCGCTTCCATTGTCGGGGCGGGAGATTTCTGGAAAATCAAAGGGTTGATTGAAGCCCGGTTTTCCGGTAACCCGGAGTCTGCATCTGCTTTTCAGTTGGTTAAATGGATTATTCTCGGTGTCATTGCATGTGCTTTGGGAGTGATTTTGCTCCTGAAAAGTATCCGCCAAAAAGTAGTCGGTTTTATCAAAGGTTTATTTGCAGGTGTATTATCCGTCTTTAAAACCCGGAATCCAATCGGATTTATCGGACATACGTTATTCATCTGGATCCTTTATGTGGTTTATTTCGCGATTTGCTTTTTTGCATTGGACGAAACGTCGGATGTTCCGCCAACAGGAATGCTCATCGCTTTTTTGGCCGGATCACTTGGAATTACGCTTACTAATGGCGGAATTGGAGTTTTTCCTTTGGTAGTAGGATTGGTCATTGAATATTACTTGAAAGATCAATACGGAAGCCAGGCCTGGGGAATCGGTTGTGCTTTGGGAACGATTATCTGGGCTTCTCAAACGGTATTGATCATCGTTCTGGGGGTTATATCCTTTTTTCTCTTACCAAAAAACTATTCAAAAGATGGGGAAGTTCGAACAGATCCAGCATAAGATTTCTTCACACGAAGATATGGCACAACGCGTTCAGGAATGGAAACAATCCGGAGAAAAAGTAGTATTCACGAATGGTTGTTTCGACATCCTGCACGAAGGTCACGTGACTTACCTGGCAAAAGCAGCTGATTTCGGTTCGAAACTGATTATCGCCATCAACACCGATGCTTCTGTAAAGCGGCAGGGAAAAGGCGAGGAGCGGCCTATTAACCCGGAATCTTCCCGTGCATTGATCCTGGCTTCATTGAGTTTTGTAGACGGTGTGGTATTCTTTGATGAAGATACTCCGGTTTCCGTGATCGAATTATTGAAACCAGATGTGTTGGTGAAAGGTGCGGATTACGATGCGAATGAGGAAGATGCTTCCAGCAAAAAATACATTGTGGGACGTGAAACGATCCTTGCAAACGGCGGCGAAGTGAAAACAGTTGCGCTGGTGGAAGGATTCAGTACCACGAATATTGTGAAGAAACTGAAAAGCTAAGAATTGCGGCCCACGGTGTCGGGAGATTTCCCGGAATCAGGATTCGATTTTCCTACCTGATTAAAAACAGAATACATTTCAGTGTCAAAAAAACTGACGGTGACGATATCGTCTGAGTTTAAGATGACATCCGTATCAAGTTCTTCGATGGACTTTACTTTACCTTCCTTAATATATTCCGCATACACGGAAAGATAATGTGTGGTAAGTACCACATTTTTCTGATCATCTCTGTATCCGCTGATTATTGGTATTATTCGGACGTATTTGGAGACGGAAGGTATCGGAAGTTCTTTTACCCAGGCGATATAAACTTTCCCGTTATTCAGGGTAAATAATAACAACTTATTGTCTGTAAAAGATGATTTCAGTTGTAATTCAAATTCATTTCCGATAGCTTTAATTGCTTTTATAATGCGTTTCTTTTCGTTTAAAAACAAATTACTAAACTCCGTAAAGGCAATCGAAAGAAGTAGCACACATAAAGAGGTTCCGGTGTAAGGGGATTTGATAGGAATGGCATTGTAAACGATTTGCTGAAATTCCAATGAGGTAACGGATTCATAAAACAGCCGCAGTATATAAGTGATTACCGAAGCTATAACAGCTAAAATAATACTCTCAAAGATTAATCGTTGTTGATCAAGTCTTTGCTGTTTGAACTTAAAATAATAAGATTTTGTGAATATGTAGTATCCCGCAACGAGCGGAAGTAATAGCAGGTTCCAGGGCATTAGCTGTTATTTTTTCTTTTCCTCCTCCCGGTTTTTCCGATATTCCTCGATGTCTTTTATAATGTCTGATTCGAGCAGTCCGAAGATAATTTCCCGAACCTTTTTTTGTCTGAAAAAATCCTGGGTACGAATATATAACCTCCCTTCTTTGGTAGATTGGATTATTTCATCGCTATTACTTACAATTGCACTCATAACAGTAAATTATATGATCAAATTTAAATAAAAAAAGGAGCATTTCAAAATTTTGATAATACTTGCAATGCAGTGTTTTAGGTGTCTTCTGTTTCCATACTCTTCACATAAAAATGAATCCAGCAGACAAGTGATATCAACCCGATTACCATGGAAGGATAATAGCTCCAGAACCGGAAACTGGAATAAAAATTCAGTTCGTCTTTGGAAATAGTGATCAATCTTCGGAGGTGCCTGATCTCACAGACTTTTTGGATCAGTAAATCGTACTTCAGATCGAATGATTGCAGTTTTTTTTGAAAGTCTGCGTTGAACGAAACTTTTGCTCTTTTTTTCACGGCACTCAATTCCTTGATTTCTTCAAAAAGTGTTTTCGATTCGTTATTCATCAGGTCCAGTTTGTAACTCAGTTCACTTTGGCGAATCCCGATTTCCCGGATTTTATCTGTCGGGTAAACGATGTTGAACAGGATGGTCCCGATGCACATCGTGAGTAAAAATTTGAATACGTTGTCTCCGGAAGACAAAAAGCTACTTACTGTTTCCATCTTCGTTATTGATTAAGCGGTTAAAAATGGTATCGTTTTCCACTTCCAGGTTTTTCCGGATGTTTTGGATGGAATCCATGTAAGGAATGTATTCCGTCGGAATGTTTTCGCGGTTGATTTTCAGGCTGATCTCATCATTCGTACAACCGTTCAGAAACATGGAAACGATCAGGCTGGTCACGATCAATGATTTTCCGACCGGCAGTTTGATATTGATGAATCCCGGGGAATTCAAACTCAATTTAACGGTGGTGGTATCTATTTTCTCTCCGAAATCGAAATCATCATTGATTTTGGAAATCAATCCCAGGTAATTGTCGAACAGATCTTTCAGGTCTTTCAGGCTGATTTCGGATTCTTTGTTGATTCGCAGCGATAAAAAGCAATCACCGTCCTTGATGTACAATTCTTCTGTCAGCGAATCGATAAAATCCGCATGTTTTTTAATGGAAACGATGGTGTGTGCATGTTTCAACAGGTAAAACAGGGAGTTGTAGTAATGATGCCTGACCGAGGTTTTCAGCCAGTTTACCTTTCTCCTCTTAAGAAATCCGCCTGATAATTCCGGTCCGGAAGCGTTGTAGATTTCATCGTCGGCAATCTCTCCGATACTGAAATAATCGGCATCTTCCGATGGAATAAGAACCACATCGCCTCTTTTGAGGTTTTTGAAGGTGAAGAGCTTATTGATTGTTTTGGTAACAGATGACTTTTCACCGGCTCCAAGCTTCTCGTAAGGAATGTTCCGGTATTTGTAACTGTGTTTAATGATCGATTTTCGAAGGTAATCCAGGTTTTCTTCGCGGATATCCGAAGCGGGAATAAAATCCCAGTTGATACCGATATATCCTTTTTCAATGAAATCGGCATAATGATCTCCGCCGTCGGTTCGCACATACCAATATTCTTTTTGGCTGTTTATTTCCACGACCTGGTCGAAAATAGAAGGTGTTTTTTTTAAGTGATGCATGGCGGTTGGTTGGTGATTAAAGTGGTTAGAAAGTTCAGGATGCTTGATTTTTTCCACATCCTGAACTTTTGAAGGTTTACATGTCGTTTGTATTTACAAAGACATTAATTGTATCACCTGTATAAGCGAAGGTTCCGGATGCAAGGGATTGATCTTGAACAAGATATCCGTTTGCTTCTTCAAAAGTGATAGTCTCTAAAGAGTCTGCATCAAATAATTGATAAGTAAACCCTAGATTTTCAATGATTTCTTCTTCTTCTGAACTCCAGTATGTACCAATTAAAGTTGGAACCTTATGAAGATCTTCAAAAACAATTTCAATAGGCGTGTTTGAAGCATTAGCTATAGATCCCGCTAAAGGAGATTGGCTTCCGATCAATAATCCTTCTACCAATGTTTCATCTATGATTGCGTCGCCTTCCGGAGTTTTGAAAGCATACGTAAATCCAAGATCCTCAATGATCTCTTCTGTTTCTGAATTCCAGTTCAGGGTACTTAAATCGGGAACTTTATGAAGGTCTTGGAAAGTCAACTCAAGAGGAACATTTGCTGTGTTGGCAATGGTTCCTGCGTCAGGAGTTTGACTAAAAATTGCCAAACCTTCTACCAGTGTTTCATCTGTGATTAAGTCACCTTCTTGTGTTTTGAAAAGAACAGTAAATCCAAGATTATCAAGGAGTTCTTTTGTGGTTTCGTTCCATGTTTTCGGACTTGGATCAGTAGGGCTAATTGGACCAACTAAATCCGGTACGTATCGGATATCTACGATGTTTTGCGGAGGTGGAACAGGAACGATTTTGAATTTCAATTTAGCCATTGCATTTGCCTGCAAACCAAAACGATTCATATTTCCGGCATTTAACGGAGTTGCGTTAACTTTGAATTTGGAAAGCGGTGTTCCTCCGATAGGACTCGCTTGTTCGGATTTCAAATCAAGCGACAATGAAATTTGTGCTTCTACTTCTGTTTCCGGAATGGTGTAAAAAGTAGGCTGATAACCGATTTCACGGATCAGTTTCAGCAGTTTTAACTCAGCATCTGTTTTTTCATCATCTTTGCTCAGATCATAAATTTCCAAAGTTTGCTCCAGCGCTCCCTGGTCCAGGGCTGCTTGTGCATCTCCGACTCCCTGGCCGACAGAACTGATTAATTCACCCAGCGGACTGCCAAGCATTTCGCTGAATAATTGAACGGGGTTAGTTGGTTCACTCATGTTTACTAAAAATTACGGTTACTATTTTGTTTGATTCGATGATTTCTCCTGCTTCGGGTGATTGTCTGAAAGAATCACCATTCACGACATTCAGGTTTTTCTGATAAACGGGGTTCAGTTTTAAACCAAACGCCTGTAGAATTTTTCGAACAGCAGATTCTGTAAATCCAGTCAAATCAGGGATCTGTTTGGAAACATCGTCCGTTTGTTGAACCGGTGTAATATCAAAAACAATTTCACTGATTGCATTTCCATTTACATCTTTTGAATTGGTAAGGTCCAGCAAGGAAGCATTTACGGTTTCTCCATCTCTTTCAATCAATGCTTTCAATTTTAGTGAAACATTGGAAAGTTTGAATGGAGAGCCAGAGTCACTTGCAGTGGCAATTTCCGAAACGAGATTCGTATACAATTCATTGATTGGAAGCGGTGTATTATCGGTAGGAACCGGGACAGGATATGAACTTGTAATCATTACATAATTTTCAATCCGGGTACTGAGGTCAGTAATTAGAGCTTCCGGAACTAAATACAATCCGCCAAAATCAATTGTCAAGGTACCGGAGCTCGCTATATCAAAATCAAAACCGTTTGCAAATACCGGTTGTTTAGAGATGTCTCCCTCAAATTCTGTCGGAATTACACGAAGTGGAGGAATTTGTTTATCACTTACCAGGTCAAAGAAGGCGACTTCTTCCGGAGGCATTCCGGTTCTTCTGACTGCTGAAACGTTGGCAGCTCCTTTTGAGTTGAGTACTTGCTCGTACAGGTGTACCCAGCTTTCCGTTTCAAAATCATAGTATTGAAAAACTACTGTTGTGGGAGGAATTGGTGCTCTATCAGGATGGGATAGCAGAATTCCCATTTGTAATTTATTGATTATCATGGCTTACTAATTGCGATTGATGAAAATTGTGTGCCACTATTGGCTGCGAAAATGAAGGTTTTCCCGAAGTCATAATCTACGTTATCTAATTTCACAGAAACTTCGAACCTTCCGTTTTCGTCGGTATATCCGTCCTTTGCACCCGTAAAAATGGGGGTGTTGACATCTTCTCCGGAATTAAAACCACGGGAGGAGAAAGTATTGAAATTTACTTCGATTCGCTGACCGATTACAGCTTCATTGGCTGCATTCACTGCTCTGATTGTTATCCTGTAACCAGTGAATCCGTCCCCTGAAGTAATCGGGTCTGGTTCTGCAGAACATTCCAAAAAAACTTGAGGTAATCCTTCATTTGGCATAACAGCTACAAATCGACCTGAAATGGTACTAGTAACGATGTTTTGATTGGTAGTCGTTGTTTCCGTACTTCTAAAGGGAAGAAAACGAATGGACCTTGCAGGCAAAGCTCCGCCTCCTCCGCTTGTTTCAGTACTTTCAAACTGTGAAATCACTTCCAGGTTAAAATCCAGGTAAGGAAGTTGATATAAGGTGTTTGGTCTTCCGTATTCGTCATACGGCGGCATGCTGCGCAGTGTTTCCTGCGCTTCATTCAAACTGTCCGCAATGCTGAGAATAATTTCATGCAGGGCCAGTGAATTGGTGGTTGATGTTGAACTCATTTTTTAAATGTATTTTTCGTTTTTGCGTTCTTTTTTTCTACTTGACCGTTCTTCTTCTTTTCGTTCGGCCTTTTTTCTGGATAGAAATTGCTCTTTCAGTTTTTCTCTGCGGTTTGTGTCCTTTTGCTCAGCTTCTTTTTCTTCTGATTTTTTGGATGAAGCATTTTCGGAAAGGTTTGTTTGGCGATCATCCAAAGGAAGTTCTTTGTCCAACTGATCGGAAAATCCTTTCATTTCAGGAACTTTTTCTTCCAGGGATTTCAACGAGTCTTTGGCTTGTGATTTGGCTGAATTTACAGCATTGCCAAAGCGTTTTACTTCTTCCAGTTTCTCTTCCAGCTTTTTGAGACCTACTTTTTCCCGCAGCTTTTCTTTCTGTGTTTCACGTTTTTCTTCCCAGTTATCTTTAATCCTGCGAATTCGCGTTGGAATCTCTGCAATCTTTTTCTCGGGATCCAGTTTTTGTTGAAACTTCGCAAGATCCTTCTGTCCGAATGAATCGAGAGTTGGTTTTACTTTCCTGATTTTTTCGGGAACCTTTTCCAACTTTTTGACCTTTTCGGTAAGCACTTTCTTCTTTTTTCCTATTTCATCTTTCTTTTTCCGGATAGTATCGGCATCAAATCGCCTTTTCTCGGAACTTTTTTGTGTTGATTTGAGTGCTTTCAGGCTGGTTGAAGAATCTTGCTGAGTTTCTTTTTTTTCCGCCTGAGCGGTTTTTTTTTGGAGAGCGAGTTTTTTTTTCAGACGTTTCAGGTTCTGTTCCCACTTTTCCAATTCTTTGTTCTTTTGTAAGAGCCGTTCTTCCAATTTTCTCTTCTGAACGGCTCTTTTTTTTTCTTTCTCTCGTTTGGTGCTTAACGATTCGATAGTACCGGAGAACCTTGGATCTTCTGTTACAGGATTATTCGATTGAAGTAAATTGCCCATCTCCTTTTCCAAAGACTGCCGTTCCTTCAACAAATCATTCAATTCCTCATTTTGCGCTGCAATTTCATTCAGCGTTAATTGGATATTACTAAAAGAGTTTTCGCTTGTATTGTTTGAATCGAAATCTGTGGTTTTGACGAGTTTTTTCCAGCTTTTTGTCATAATCTTGTTTTAGAATGGTTAGTGTTTAATTTCCGATTGTTCTATTCTTCTTCGAGAGTTTCCTGAACTTTAGCTATTTGTGATTCGTTCATCAGTTCTTTCAAACGACTTTCGAACATTGCAGGAGCAGGAACCGTTACGAGTTTGGTACGCATTTCGGAACTTCCGTTTGCTTCGTATTGGTATTTCTGAGAATAACTGGCATTTACAGATGCTGCAACTACCCCAAATGGTGTCCAGGCAACTCCTGCAACATTACTGCCTACAGTAGCTTCTGTCTCTGTTTTCATTGCAATAGCCAACTTGAGTTCGATATAAGTTTCTACAAACTGATAGAATGTAGGGGTGAAGCCCAGAGACAATAAACTGACTCCTTCGTCTCCTTCTCTCAGAACGATCAATGCTGTTTCGTCGCGTTCCACTTCTCCATCGTCATTCACCTTGAATCCCGCCATTAATTGCGCGATTTTGATGGAAACACGATCGAGTGCATATTGAGCCTCAGCAATCCCTACACCAAGCGTTCGAACTAATTCGGGAAACGGAGCATTCAATAACTCTTTTCCAACATTTGCCATATGCTTATAGATTAAGGGTTAAAAAGAGCAGCTGCCGCTTTGACAGCTGCCCGGGATTAATTTGGCTTAAGGTGCCGGAATCGCTGCCGGAGTAACGTTGTTGTACTCTTCATTGATCATTCGCTGGATACGCTCCTCCAAAATTGATGGTGGTGGAAGCGGAACCAACTTGGTGCGAAGCAAACTTGATCCTTCAGCAGAATAGCTGTACTTCTGTGAGTAAGCAGCATTCACCTGCGCAATCTGCACCGTTTTTCCGTTTTTGAGTTTTTTCAAGCCTTTTCCAATGCGTTTTACCGGAGATTGAACAGTTACAGAACCACTGCTTTCAGCAGTACCTTCCTGTGTGTACTTGATGGAAATCTTTACTTCAATGATCGTATCCACGAATTGGTAGAATGTCGGTGTAAAACCACATTCCAACATGGAAATTCTTCTTGGAAGTTCGATGATAACGGAACCATCTGTAGAAGTAGTGGTAGATTCAATCATTAAATCTCCATGAGTCTTTGCAACAGAGGGTCCAGTACCCCCTGTACCAGTACTTAAATAAAATGATCCCTGAAAATCCACATATTTATCTGCCGTTCCAATTGCTGCGCCAGCGGTAAAACCACTAGGGGTCGCTAATAATGTCGGTTTGTAAGCTCCTGAACCAAGTAAGGAACGAATTTCAGCTTTTTCCTGAACATTGGTTGTAGAGTTGTGGCGGGCAATAGCTTGAGCCTTTGTCAATTTTTCTCTTCCGAAATAAACTCGGCTGTCTTCGAAAGTGACATTTCCTTCTTCATCCGTAACGGTTGTTAAACCGCCCATCATTTCGGCTACGTCAATGGAGTTTTGATCTAAAACGATCTGTGCTTCTGCGATTGCAAAAGCCATTTGGCGAATCATGTCGCCCATAGGCACGTCAAGAAGTTCCTGACCAATGCGTGGTTTGGTGTTTTCAAACATACTTTGTTGTTTTTGTTGATTAAAAGATTACGTTGTTGTTGTGAGTCCTACCGGATTTAAATTTTTCAGAAGGGTCACTAAGTTTTCGGGTGGCGGTAGTGAAACCATGCGGGCTGCAATACTCGAAGAAGCCGAAGCCGATTGATCGAATTTGCGTGCAAAACCTGCACTAACAGTAGCCGAAACTACTTGTGTTTGCACTGAAACCACCGCGTCTGCGTTAAAGGAAGTCGATTCGGCCAGTGAAAAGTCCATTTTTGCATCGAAAGTTGCTTCCGTAAAGGCATAGAAGCTGGGAACAAAGCCTAAATTTAATAAGCTGATTTTTTGTCCTCCTATTTCTACGGTGCTGGAAGCGAGGCTTTTGAGCATTTCGATGGAATTACTGTCCAGGGCTGCCTGCGCTTTTGCTACTGAAATTCCCATGTTTTCAATCATAGATGAAAGCGGGGAATTCGTAAGCGTGTTTGTAATTGTTTCAATTGCTGCCATTTTTCCGGAAGTTTAATAGTGAATATTATCCTTCCGTAGAGCTTCCATATTTTCTGTCCAGGAAAGCACGGAAAGCATCTGGTGCAGGAAGAGAAACCAATCTTGCTGACATGGAAGAATTTCCTTCCATCGACATTTCAAACTGACGGGACATTCTGAAATCTACACTTGCGCTGAAAGCAAATGATGAGCTCTGATTATTGTTACTTGAGCTTTCACTTTCTGAATTGCTTTCATTTTTAGTTTTAGCCCACAAATAAGAACTTTGGTTCTCGCTTCCGTTGCTGCTACTTTCTGAATTTTCTTCGATAGAAATCTCTTCTGCGTCGTTCGAAAGCAAATGCAATTTTACAATTGCTTCGTTGTCCAAAGAATAATGAAGTTGGTCAGAAGTTGCTTCGTGTCTGTGGTTAGTCAATTTGGTTTTGGCAGTATTCCAGATATTGGTAAAGCTGTTATCTGAAATTGCAAGACTAATTGAACCATATTGAACGTTCAATTTGTTGAAAGGACCTTCTGTCGCTGTTGATTCATCCAGGTAAACAAACTTGTTTGGTCCGACTGGAGTAGTTGTAGCTACTTTTTTAACGTTAGCTCCGATAATGATTACGTAGTTAGAGTTCAACTCGATAGTAGCATGGCGATCAATCAAATTACTGGGTCCATTAGTGTTTGTTACAGCACCAATTTCAACATTGATTGGTGCTGAAGATCCGAAAATATGATCACGCAGTTTTTCTGCACGTCTTTTTGCCAAACTTTTGTTTTTCGGATTATCTCCGCCCTTTGGATCCGTCATTCCCGTAATGGTAATGGACGCATCCGAATCATGACTTTGGATAAAACGAAGCACCTTGTGGATTAACGGATGTTGATCGTGGTTTTCATTATCATCAGCAACAATCGGACTCACGTAAGGATATTCCAGATTGGCAGAATCATTAGGTCCATCCTTCAAATTTTTACCATAGGTAATCTCATCACTGTTATACCCGAAGTAAATTTTGCTTGATACCTCTACCCAGCTTCCACCTGATTTTACAAACAAGTTACCTTCTTTTGTAAGAGCATATACGGTAGCTCCTGATCCGGCTCCGGTAACTGCACTGTCTAAAAATGCATTGTTAAATCCGGCATTCGTCAAACTAAATGTAGTGGATGTAGTGGATGTCGGCCCATCAAGATCAATAGTGGTTGATGGTGCGTTAAAATCAGCAACTCTTAAGAGTCCAACTCCTCCGGTAATTGCGAAATGTAAACTCGGTTCAATTCGAATGAATCCTCCATCCATAAAGACGTCCACTCCTCGGCTGTTGTTTTCAGTGAGAGATCTGGATTCTATTTCTTCATAAACCTGGTCTACAGTCGTTTCTGACTGGATTTTGTGTTTGAAATCCTCCAAGCGGGTTTTTGCATCAAGGTATTCACTTTGGCTGATGAATTTGTTGTTGATCTTAATCGCCTTTTTCTCTTTTGCACGGAAGTTCAATTGTCGAACAGATTTGTATTCTTCTGAAGTTTCCGAATAACTGTTTGAACTTAAGAAAGTACGGTTAAAAGCAGAGTATCCTTTTAGGTTGGACAATTGCACATCGATCCCGAATCCGAATTCCAATGCTTCTTTTAGTCCCATTTGCAAGTTAATACTGGCACTGATGTCTGCATATTGGAATGCATAGAAAACCGGAGCGAAGCCTAAAGACAACAAAGATTCACCGTCGATGTTGGTTTCTGCCAATTTAATAGCCTGTGCTATCGAATTGTCATCTAGTTTCTGTTGAGCTTCCGCAATTCCCATGGCGAGGTTTGTAAAGATGTCACTGACATCAACCTGCTGAAGAATGGAAGCTCCTTCACTGAATTTGGTTAAATCACTCATAAATTAATTGTTTTTAATGTTTTGTACGAAATACAGGCTGCGTCCGAAAAATGAGGGCGTAACCGGTGTGCCCGGGTCATTTTAAATGATGGGTTTCAGGCGGACAGTTATTTGTGCGCACAAATAAGGCTGCCTGTATTTCGTATAAAACGGGTTTAGAACGGATTGATCATTTCCGGCAGTTGAACTGCTATTTTTTCGTTGACATTCTCTTTACGAACTGTAAAGTAGTGATGTCTTTTTTGAAGATCACGCACTTTTTGCGGAGTGATTGCGTACCCTCTGCGAAGCCAGTTCAGTAACTCTTTAGCCAAAGGCATGGTAAATTCCTTTGCTTCTTTCAGAGCTTCTTCCAAAGCTTCGATCGCTTCTGCTTTTTCATCCAGGTAGATGCTCTGGATGCCTTTCCGTTCCCAGAGCGATGCGAGGTATTTCCTGAACCAATCGTCTGTACGTTCGGCCTTTTTGGGTGTCAGGAAATCAATGCTTTTCTCGCAAAAAGTGATGATTTCTTCGTGTGCCTCCATCAATTCCAGTGATTCCATGGCACACAAACTGTAATGCTGCAGGAAAAACTCGGAATTCTCGACTGACTGGCACATCCGCATGGCCTCTTTGTAGTGGCGCAATGCTTCTTTGTGATCTCCTTTTAAAGCGAGGACTTTTCCGTTTTCAGCGATTTGGAGATGGAGGTTAGGGTTGTTTTCGTTCATAGTGGTTAGTATTCGTATTCAATTTCACATCCAATGTATTCCAACTGTTTTTCAAGCAATCGGCTCAATGTACCGCCAAGAGGCAGAGGGGCTTTCCAGACATCTGTGAGTGTGTCTAAATTGACATCTTTGTAATATTTGCTCAGGATTTCCCTTGCTTTCCCGGAATCGGTAATGTTACTGACCGAAATGACATACCTTCCGAATGGAATCCGTTGTTCGGAACAGGTTAAACCGGCTTGTTTGTACAAGAGTAAGTTTTCCTGAAGTGTGCCATAGTTGATTGATTCATCCAGTAAAACCGGAAGATTGGCGTGGATTTCTGCGAGTATTTCCCGTGGCATCCCGATCTCGTTTACGAGAAAATCGGTTTGGGAAGTATCCGACAGGTCAAAGTTATCCAGTAGAATACGGAACCTGGAATAACTCTGGTTGTAGATCTTAACCTCGTGTTGCGAGCGATAACGCGTGAGAAACTGGTTCATTTGTTCGTAGGTTAGGTTGCGAACCCATCTTGTTTCTCCTTCAGGAATAGTGATTTCCTGGTTTTTGATGAGGTTAATCAACTTCAGTCGGTCATTTTCTGATGCTGCAGTGAATTCAATGGTGTACAAATCCATTTTGGGGTTACTTGCAATTACTTCGGCATCTATTCGTTTTTGCAAGCTCTCTGCTGTGGCCATAGATACTCCGCCTAAGACCACCGAGGGGTCGCTGAGCAAGAGTTGCAGAGATTCACTTTCAGTACAGCCCAGAAATTCAGCCAGCTGTTTGTTGACGGTGCTTAATTTCACCGGATCATTGATATGGACGGCGATATCAAGGGATTCTGTGGGCATAGGTGCTTGTTCATCTGCATTTTGGATCAGAACTTCCAGCCCGAGTTCTGTTAAAATGGTGAATGCCTTTTCTGCCAGCGCTTCATCTGCATGGTCTAAAAAGATAGCAGGCGCATTGTAAAGAATTTTAAATAATAACTCCTGGTTAATTTCAAAAGCTTCTGAAATAGCTTTGATAACTTTAGGGGTTGCCGTACCAACGGAAAGGATAATAATTCGTTTCACGATTCGATTTATAATGGTTAATAATAAAGGTTGTTTTTCGTAATCAGTTCCTCTCTGAACTTCCTACCTTACAAAGATAAGAAATCTATTTCGTTCTACCAAACTTTTTTGCAAAAAAATTTGATTAAAAAATCATCTTTTTTGAAATTTATCCAGTAAAATAAAGGTTTTTAAGATGAAATATTTTTGATTATTTTTTAATCAAACAGATGTAAGCGCGTTCGAATCAATTAAACGTAGGGCCGTAAAATTTTACGGCCCTACATCATAAAAACAAAATACAGTTGTTGTTTTATAAACCCAAACGGGATTTCAAATCGCTGTAGGAAGAGCGTGAAATAGGAATGCTTGTGCCGCTTTTCAAGATTGCTACGTAACTGTTTTTTTCGTAGGATTCAATCTTGGTCAGCTGGTTCACATTTAAAATATAAGAGCGATGGATCCGGATGAACTGGTCTTTTGGAAGTACTTGCTCGAAATGGTTCATCGTTTGTTTTTTCAAAATGTATTTTTTCCCCTGGTAGATCTTTACATAATCATCATAGGCTTCAATGTAATCGACTTCATTGATAGGGATGATCTTGATTTCTGTGCCGTCTTTTACCACAATGCGGTTTTGCTCATGAATGATCTGAAGCGGAATGTCTCGTTTTACTTCCGGCTGCAATTCCGAATGCCGCTTTTTGCTCACAGCAGTATCAAAACGTTCTTCCGAAAAAGGTTTCAGCAGGTAATCCAGCGCATTGACTTCGAAAGCTTTCAGGGCGAATTCATCGAATGCCGTAGTGAAAATCACGGAAGGAGTTTCCGATAATAGCTCCAATAACTCAAATCCATTGATTTTTGGCATTTGGATATCCAGGAACAATAAATCCGGTTTTACTTCAGGAATGAGCTTCAATGCTTCGAATCCATCGTTTGCCTCACCTACAAGCGTGATGTCTGCATGCTTTTGCAAATGCTTTTTGACCACTTCTCTTGCAAGCGGTTCGTCGTCTACTATGAATGCCTTGATCATTTTGGAATCAAAATTTTAGTAATGAATAGTTTATCTTGCTTTTCGGTGGTGAGCAGGTCGTATTGATTAAAGAGCAGCATCAGTCTGCGTTTGATACTGGTGAGCCCGAATCCTTTCCCGGTTTTATATTGCGTAAAATCGGAATCGTATGGGTTTCTGACTTCGATCAGCAATCCGTTTTCCTGGTGTTTCACGCCTACATAAATGGTTACATCATCCGTGGATCCATACAAACCGAACTTGATGGCGTTTTCGATTACCGGTTGCAGCAAAAGCGGCGGAACCGGAGTTTTCAGGCAACCTTCGTCAATATCGAATTCTGTTTTCAAACGATGTCCGAAGCGGATTTTTTCAATTTCCAGGTAACGTTTCACCTGGTCGATTTCTTCAGCAATCGGGATTAGTGTTTGAATGTCCTTGCGCAAAGTTCCGCGCAAAAAGTCGCTCAATAACAGGATCATGCGGTTTGCTTCTTTCGGATTGATTTCCGTCAATGCGCCGATGGAGTTCAAACTGTTGAACAGGAAATGCGGCTGCAATTGCTGGTGAATATTGTCCAGCTCGGCTTTCGTCAATGCACGTTCCTGTTCGATTAGTTGTTGGTGCACCTGCGATTGGATTTGCTGATTCTTATTGATCCACCAGTACAAGCTCACTGAAATCAGGATAAAGAAAACAATGAATGCCCGCGCCCCTTCGAATGGAAGGATGTATTCCCGCCAGCGTTCATCACCCAGGACCAGTCTGAATGCGCTGTTTATTAAAAGTTGGTAAGCTGCTGTTAAAACCAATACCAACCCGAAGTTTGAAAAGTTGACTGGCCTTTTCGCGTGATAATATGTCTGGATGAAATAAATGATCTGGGAAATAACGGAGATCAGCAACCCGGAAAAAAGCGTGTCTTTCCAAACAATGTCAAACGGATAATGATTGACTAAAAGGACACAAAAAAAGACAAGGCTTGCAATCACCGTCCAAACGATGAAAAGCAATTGCACTTTGGTACTTGTCTTTAAAAACATCCGCTTACTTGTTGAAACTGTTTACTTCAATTCCTCCGAACATGCAGGTTCCTCTCAGGATAATAACTTTGCTTTCTTCACCGGCTTCGCGCTGGTATTGCGGACGTTTGTCTTCAAATGCCCCGAAAATGCTGGCTACTTCCGAAATGACTTCCCAGTTGTTCGGAATTGTCAGGGTCGTTCCTCCGAAGATGTTCGTCACATCGATCACAATTCTGCCCTGGAAATCCGCCTGGGAAAGATTGATGTCCGTTCCTCCGAAGAAGGAAACAATGTCGGCACCTTTAAAGGTTTTACTGACGATTGTTTTGGTAATTCCTCCGAAGAAGCTGACACTGTCAATGAAATCGTCTTCGTTGTACTTGTAATAGCTGAAGCCGCGTTGCTGTGCTTCGTGGATTTCTTTCCAGTTCTCCCGCGAAAAACGGTGCTTTCTGCGGCGGTGCTTTCCGAATTTTTTGTTTGACAGGAAAACAATTGCCAGTCCTACCAAAATGATCGCAACCGGGATAATGATCTTCACATTGATGAGGTTCGGGTACCATTCTGCCCAAAGGAAGAGTTTACCCACGATAATCATCAGGTAACCGTGAAATTTGCTGAATTTGTGTTTGATCAATACAACGATCCCGATGACAATGAGAATCATTTGCCAGCTGAGTAAATAATCAGGAATGTGGTATCCCAGTTGTTTTAAGAGGTAAACTACCCCGAAAAAAACGATACCCAATCCTCCTGCAATTTTTCCGCGACGATGTCCTTTTTGTGCTTTTAAGATTTCGTGTTCAATTTCCGTGCGGATGTTATCTGTTTCCATAATCTGAAAGATTTATAAGGCAAAGGTATAAGACTAATCAGGAGTTGAAGAGTCAAAATCGGTCAATGGTGGACGAAAATCGGTTAACGCATGTATTTCCAGTCTTTTGACTTTCCTTCCAGTAAGTTTTCAATAGTTTGCTGCAATCTGCGCTGTTTGGTTTCTTCCCTTTTGGCTTCTGTGATCCAGTTGATGTATTCCCGCTGGTGGGAAGGAGGGAAGGATTCGAATGCTGCTTTTGCCTGGGGATTGGAAGCAAGCAACTCAGCTAATTCAGCAGGAACTTCTGCTGCCGGTTTTTTGAATTTCGGGTTCAGTTCGCGGGGAATGGTTCCTTGTTCGATCAAAGCCATTGCTTCCAGGATGTAAGCTCCCAGGTGATCGGTTTTCGGCAGATCATCCAGGGAAGTGATTTTTCCCAGACTTCCCATTCCGCCTTCCTGTGTGCGTTTGAATAATCCGTGCGGATCACTCATTTCGGAATGAAGCCAGAACCCGAACGAACAATGGTTCTTAAAAGATGCCATGTTGCAAAGGATTTTTCCGCGGTAGGTAAAAAACGGCATGCTCCATTTCATCGCTTCTTCCGCTTCCGGACAAAAAACGTGAACGATTTCTCTTAATTTGTGCAGGATGGGTTGCGCAAAGTCAGCTGATTTTGCAATGTATTGATCAATTCGTTCGTCACGCGCTTTCATCGGTCTTCTTTTTACGAATTAAGAAATAAGCGATGTAACCCACCGGAACGAACGTAAATAAACTTGTAATCCACATCCATTTCGGATGGTAAATAATAAGCACATTCATCAGTGTCAGAATATTCAATACTCCAACGGAAGCCAGCATCGGTTTCGGAGATGTTCTTCCCGATATAAATGTGCTGACAATCGCTGCAACGAAAGCGGCGACAATCCAGTTCATGACCACTACGAGTTTCGAACCGAAAGGAATATCGTTTTCAATATATTCACTCAGAAGAGCCGGATCGGTTGGAATCGGTTTTTCCAGCGGGAAAAGATACCCCGACATGCTTTCGCCAAGAGCCACAAAAAGTCCTCCGACAATAATTCCCACGATAATTGCAATGGTTCCTCTCTTCATACAATTGTAGTTTGAATAAATATAGGAAGAAAAAATGAGAGAGTAAACTCAATGATGAACGAATAGTTATTTGAATTGTAAGCAGTAAACAAACAGTAAAAATTCGCAATTAGTCGTTATTTTGTACCTGAAATTGACTTTTAGCGTTAGAATAAAAAAACCGAAAATGACCAAATTGTATTATTGGATCGCCTTTATTTTCATTGGTTGTGCCTGCACGTTTAACCAGGCGCAGATACCCGGATTGGGGAAACAGGAATCGCCGGAAATTGCTGCAAAGCCGGATTATGACTCGACCCGTTTACTGAAAGTATTGCCACAGCAACTAGAAGCCGTTAAAACTTATATCAAAAGCAAAGGCGGAATTTACTCCAATCAGCGGGCTATTCTGATCGATATGAAAATTCCCTCGAAGTATTTCCGCTTGTTTGTGGTAGACCTGAAAACGAATCAGATTATTTCCAAAGGATTGTGTGCACATGGTTCGGGGTCAGAGATTGCGGGTACGGATTCTTTGCAGTTCAGCAATGTTCCCAATTCCTACATGACTTCATTGGGGTTGTATAAAATCGGTGGTGCTTACCAGGGAAATTTCGGGAAATCCTATAAGCTGGCAGGTCTGGAAAAATCAAACGACAAAGCGATGGCGCGCGCAATTGTACTTCACCGCTATAGCTGTGTTCCGGATGAGGAGCAGTATTACCCGATTTGCAACAGTCTGGGATGTGCGATGTTGTCGGAGAATTATTTTGAAGAGTTGATCCCGATTATTGACGGGCAGACAAAACCGATGATCTTGAAAATCTATTATTGAAATTATCAATATCCTAATTATTAATTATCAGGAATGGACTTGATAATTAAGTCATTCATCATTGATAATTACTCTGATTTCATTTTCTCCTTGATCTCCTTCATAAAGTCTGAAGCAAACACGAAGTCATTGATCTCCTGATTATCGGTTGTGATGATCGATTTGCGATCTCCCTGCCACCAATTCTGACCTTTATTGATGAATACCACGCTGTCACCGATCTCAATTACGGAGTTCATATCGTGTGTAATAACAATGGTCGTGATTTCGTATTCATAAGTGATCTCGCGGATGAGGTTGTCAATCAGGATAGACGTTTGCGGGTCCAATCCGGAATTCGGTTCATCACAGAACAGGTATTTCGGGTTCATGGAAATAGCCCGCGCAATGGCGATCCGTTTCTGCATTCCACCGGAACATTCTGCAGGATATAATTTATTTCTTCCGGCAAGATTCACACGCTCCAGACAAAAATCCACGCGGTCCTGCATTTCCTTGCGGGTCATTTTGGTGAACATGGTCAATGGGAACATGATGTTTTGCTCTACGGTCATGGAATCAAAAAGAGCGGATCCCTGGAAAAGCATCCCGATTTCCTGCCGGATTTCCTTTCGCTGTAAACGGTCCATTTGGGTGAAGTCACGTCCGTCATACAAAATCTGCCCGGAATCAACTTCATGAAGACCAACAATACATTTGGCAAGCACGGATTTTCCTTGTCCGGATTGACCGATGATGAGGTTTACCTTTCCTTTTTCGAAGGTAGCACTGACATCTTTCAGTACCTGGTTTTCCCCGAAAGTCTTATTCACGTGAATTACTTCTATCATTACAACAAGAACATTTGAGTTAAGAAGAAATTCGCGATCAGGATAGCCACACTCGCGCTTACTACCGCTTCTGTTGACGATTTACCAACGTCCAAAGCTCCACCTTTCGTGTAATATCCTTTGAAGGAAGCAATGGAAGTAATCAGGAATGCAAAGACCACGGTTTTGGTCAAAGCGTAAACAATATCACTGTCTCTGTAGAAGAATCGAATCCCGTAAACATATGTTTCTGTGGAAGATAATCCGGAAAGTTTTAAAGACATCCATCCTCCGATGAGGCTTAATCCGATAGAGAAAATGATCAGGATCGGGAAGAAAACCATAGCGGAAGTCACTTTCGGAAGCACGAGGTAACTCAACGAGTTTACTCCCATGATTTCCAAAGCATCGATTTGTTCGGTAACACGCATGGTTCCTACTTCCGAAGCGATATTCGAACCTACTTTTCCGGCAAGGATCAGCGAGATAATTGTTGGGGAAAATTCCAGAATAGTGGAAGAACGGGTGATGTATCCGACGGTATAAGCCGGAAGGAGCGGATTGTCCATATTCGAAGCAGTCTGCAATGAAATTACAGCACCCATAAAGGCAGACATCAATGCAACGATCGGAAGAGACTTGATCCCGATCTGTTCCATTTCTTCAAAAAAGCGTCTGCGGAATATTCTCCATTTTTCTGGCTTCGAAAACACGATCCACATCATCATGAAGTACTTGCCGATATTTTGTATAATTCCCATTTCGAGTATAAAGTTAAAAAAATATGAACGAGGAATTCAAAATGCAAAATTCAAAATTTAAAATTGGGGATGGTTTTTGAATTTTGCATTCATCATTTTGAATTATCAGATATTCACCGCTATGGATTCATAACTTGTTGGGTTCCTCCTGATTTTGCGTCGAAAACCGGTTTATCTTTGCAATTGTGGAAGCAAAACCAACAAAAAAGGAAAAATACATCAAGCAGCTGAAGCCTTATCTGCCAGGTGGTTTCGAGGAAATGGTGGCAGATTTATTGCTGAGCCATCCCGTGCGCTTTGCGATTACGAATCCGCGGGCTACCAAATTGGGAGATTACCGTGCGCCGATGCCCGGAGAGACATTTCACCGGATTTCAGTGAACGGGAACCTGAATCCCTATAATTTCCTGATTACGACCCTGCATGAATTTGCTCATTTGCGGACGTTCATTCAATTTGGTTTTCGCATCAAGCCTCATGGAGAGGAATGGAAATCCGAATTCCGGAAATTATTGTGGCCTGCCATCCAAACCGGGTTGCTGCCGAAAGATATCGAGATCGCTTTGATGACCAGCCTCACGAACATGAAAGCTTCTTCCTGCACGGATACCCAATTATCGCGCGTTTTGCGCCAATACGACAAGCGGGAAGGCGGGGAGATTATTCTTGAGGAAATTCCAAAAAATGCTACTTTTGTTTTGCAGGGAAAAACCTTTGTGAAAGGGGAATTGAGACGCACCCGTTTTTTGTGTACTGAAGTGCCGTCAAAACGCCAGTTCTTGATTCATTCGCTTGCGACTGTTCAACTTTTAGAAAACATACATGAAAGATAATTACTGCGTGATTATGGCCGGTGGAATCGGAAGCCGGTTCTGGCCTATGTCAACCGTTCAACGCCCCAAGCAATTTTTGGATGTGCTTGGAATCGGGAAATCCTTGTTGCGAATGACCTTTGAACGTCTGTTGCACATTGCCCCGGCTGAGAATATTTACATCGTAACGAACGCAAATTATTTTTCTCTGGTGAAAGAACAGCTTCCCGAGTTGAGTGACGGACAAATCCTGACTGAACCGGAAAGAAAGAATACGGCGCCGTGTATTACGTATGCCGCTGCAAAGATTCACGCTATCAATCCAAACGCCACTTTGGTGGTAGCTCCTTCCGATCATTTGATTTTGAAGGAAGACCGCTTTACGGAAATCGTCAATACGGCGATTGCAACGGCTAATAAAGAAGACCGTTTGGTGACTTTGGGAATCAAGCCTACAAGACCTGATACCGGTTACGGGTACATTGAATTCATCGAGGACGGGGATATTCTTCCCGGACAAGTGAAGGATGTGAAGCATTTTACCGAAAAACCAAACCGTGAATTGGCGGAAATTTTCCTCAGAAGCGGGAATTATTACTGGAATTCCGGGATTTTCATCTGGCGTGCGAAAACTATTTTGAACGCTATGGAGAAGTTCAAGCCTGAATTGTTCCATTTGTTTACGGATCAATCCGAAAAATACAATACACCGGAAGAACAGGCTTATGTGAATGCTTCTTTTGCTGCTTGTGAAGATATTTCCATCGATTTTGCAGTGATGGAAAACGCAAAAAACGTGGATGTGGTACTGGCAAATTTCGATTGGTCGGATTTAGGGACCTGGGGAAGCCTTTACAGTCATTTGGAAAAGGATTATAACGGCAATGCGGTGATCGGCGATCACGTGCACATGATCAATTCCGAGAATTGCATTGTGAACCTTCCAAGCAACAAACTGGCTTTGATCCAGGGATTGGAAGGATACATCATTGTGGAGTCGGATAATATGCTGATGATCCTGAACCAGCACGACGAACAGAACCTGAAAAAATACATGTCTCCGATGGAAGAATCCAGCCCGGAGTTTTTCCCGAAATAGTGTAAAAACCACATAGGAACATAGGGCACATAGTTTTATTCCTCTACAGATCATTGATTCTGTTACATATTGTAGTCAATTGCTTATAGTTACTGTCTAAGGTTTGCTATGTTTTCTATGCTCTACTGTGGTTACAAAAAAGGGATTGTCATTGACAACCCCATTTTTGTAAAGGATGGTTTTAGGGTCTGTTATTGTATTCGCGTAATAGATCGAAGTAGCTCAAAGTTTCCATTACCACCACTCCGCCGGTAGTATCACCGTATTTGGCAGGAATCGCTCCGGAATAAACCATGATGTATCCCAAAGATGCACTAGGCACGTTTTGAACATCCGTCATTTTTACCCCGTCGATGTAGTTGATCACATCGCCTTTGCGTGCTCCGCGGAAGATCAGTTGTCCGTCATCCGTCAATTTCACATCGGAAGTCATGGAAGCAACCATTTTCTTCGCATCGAATTTGATCGGCATGTGCTGGATGTCTTTTTTGGTCAGTTTGATTTCGGGTGCGACACCGGTAGTCAGTCTAAGGATTGGAGCAGTTACGTCTACAACATCCAATTCTTTTGTAGAAGCTTGAGCTACAATTCCGGTATTTCCGAATCCATCCGGAGCTACTTCTACTGTGCTCTTTGAGAAAGTAGTATCACCGTCATAAATAAAATAGACCTGGTAAACTCCTGCCGGAACTGCAGAGATTCTGAAACGGCCGTCTTCGTCTGTTACTGCTTTGAAGACTTGATCTCCTCGGGTGGTCACGGCATAAGCCCCGAAAATTCCTTCTTTTTTATCCGGTGTGGTAAATGTTCCGATGATGTCGCCGAATGTATTTTGTGCGAAAGTTACTCCTGTCAGAAATAAAGCTGCGATAAATGTGATTGTTTTCATGATCTGATTTTTTAATTGATTTCTATAGAGATGTGAGGCAAATAGAAATTCCATAAATGATCCTGAAAAAAAATAAAAAGGGTATAAAAAACAGTGGGCACGCGATTAATCGCGTGCCCACATTATAAAATATAAAAATGTTAGGGCGGAAAATTTTCCGCCCTAACCGATTACAACGATTCAGCAACCACCTCTTTTACATCCGGTAAATGCTGTTTCAATAAGTTTTCGATTCCGCCTTTCAATGTAGCAGTACTGGAAGGACAACCGGAGCATGCACCGCGAAGCGCAACGGTTACTGTTCCTTCTTCAAATCCTACAAAGTCGATCGCGCCGCCGTCACCTTCTACAGCCGGACGAACATATTCATCCAGTAAAGAACGGATAGCATCATCGTATTCGGAAGGAGCATATTCCTTCGCCGGTTTTGCATCTGCATCGTACGAAACTTTTGGTTTTGCAGCGGGCATCTGAATTAAAATATCTTTTCCTTCAACGATCCAGTTCTTGACGAATTCGCGCAACTCCATGGTTACGAAATCCCAGGAAATGGTATCGTTTTTAGCAATAGTAACAAAGTTCGCAGTAATGAAAACCGTTTTCACGAATGGAAAATGGAATAATTCTTCTGCCAGCGGAGAATAGCCTTTCGCTTCTGCACCTGAATGAAATTCAACGGACTCACCGTTGATAAGCAAATACTTGTTTGCAACGAATTTCATCGTGTTTGGATTGGGAGTCATTTCGACGTATACTGTAACGGGAACTGATGTCATGATGTTTGTGAATTTTATTTCTGCAAAGATACGACTATAATTACGAATTACGAATGCCAAATTGTGAATTGAAAAGTTTTACTAATTATCAATTATGAAGGGATCAATTATCAAGAATAGAAAGACTTCCTTGATAATTAATCATTGATAATTTGTCAATTAATCTGCCGGTTCCACATGCACCAGGATATCCTCGATCTCCGGGATTTCATCCATCAGGTGCTTTTTCAGGTTGTGAGCGATGGTATGTCCTTCGTGCACGCTGAGGTTTCCGTTTACGTGAATATGCAGATCCACCCAATAACGCATTCCCGATTTCCGTACCAAACATTTTTCCGTGTCAATGATTCCGGCAACGTCCTTTGATTTTTGACGGATTACCAGGATGAAATCATCGTAGAGGTGCTCGTCCATAATTTCCCCAAGTGCCGGACGAAAGATCTTGTAGGCATTGTATAAAATGATCGCGGAAGCAATCAATGCTGCCCAATCGTCGGCTTGTGCCCAGGAATCACCCATGTAAACCGCAATGGCAATTCCCACGAAAGCACAGGCGGAAGTAATCGCATCACTGCGATGGTGCCAGGCGTCTGCCTTTAAGGAAGTGCTTCCCACTTCTTCGCTTGATTTGGAAACGAACCGGAAAAAAAGCTCTTTGGTCAGGATAATTCCTCCGATGAACCAAAGCGTATAGGAAGCCGGAGCTTTATGAGGAGTCTGAATGTTGTGAATGCTTTCTATGATGATCAACGTGGCCGAAGCGACCAGGAATCCAACCACAACGAAGGTAATCAGCGGTTCTACTTTTCCATGTCCGTAAGGATGATTCTCATCGGGTGGGCGTTTGGCATAGCGAAAACCGACAATGACCAGCGCAGAAGCAAAAACATCTCCCGTCGATTCGATCGCATCGGCGATTAACGCATAAGAATTCCCAAAGTACCCGACCAGCGCTTTCACGGCGGCCATCACAAAATTCCCGACTAAGCTGAACCAGGCAGTTTTTTCTGCTTTTTCGTGGTTGATACTCATTTTTGGGAATCTTGGCAGTTCTTACAAATTCCGGAGATCGTGAAAAAAGTCTCCTCAGCCTGGAAACCTTCGGGAAGCGAAAAGGATGGAATCACCTGGTCCAGACACGTTAATTCACTGCAGACCCTGCAACTGAAATGAATGTGTTCGTGATCGTGCTCATGTTTGTGATTGCAGGAAGAACAAGCGGCGTAATTCACCACACCGTTTACGTTTACAATTTTATGGATCAATCCGTCGTCCAGTAAACGGTCCAGTACGCGGTAAATCGTAACGCGGTCACACAAACCATTCAGCTTGTGCTGAATAGCAGGCTGAGACAACGCCACACTTGAGTCGTTAATGAGTTCCAGGATGGCGCTTCTGGCTGCTGTGTTTCGTGTTGTCTTCATTTTGATTTTCCGGGTAACAAAGGTACGAAGTTTAATCAGTTGGCATTTCAAGTTACTTGTTTTTTATGAATTTATGCGAACTTCTTTTTTCGTACTTTTGATTACTATGAAACGTGTATTGCAGCTAAGTATGGTCGTTGTGGTGCTGATGGGAACCATTGGTATTCCATTCTATCAGCATACTTGCCTGCACGAAAATCGCGTGATGCAATCGGTTTTTGTTCCTTCCCACGAATGCCAGGAAGAGCATCAGAAAGCGGAAGAACCTTCTTGCTGTTCGAAATCAAAAGCTCCGGTTGCTGTTTCGGACCAGGAAACGATTTCAGATAATTGCTGCCTTGATGAGGTTTCAAACTGGCAATTCTCCTTTTTCTTCTTCCAGAGCATGCACCCGATCTTTGCAGAATCCCTGGAAGAAATTTCGGTATTGTCTTTCTTTTCACCGTTTGAAATTCTTTGGGAAAATACGGATGAAACGTTCTTCTCCGGATCCGATCCGCCCACGTTAAGTGCGCTCGAACGTTTAACCCACTTATGTATTTGGCGTCTGTGATTCCTTCCTTTTTGTAAAAAAAGTGAAGTAACACATAACGTTAAAAACAATGAAATATATCTTATTCGGATTTTTCCTGTTTTTCCTTTCACAGTCCCAGGCACAGCTTCAGGGAATTGTCTTTGGAATAAAGAACGGGGGAAAAGTCCCGCTTAAACAAGCAAAAATACAATTAAGAAAAGCTCAGACGCATGTCTATAGCGAAGATAACGGGCGGTTTGAGCTCGTTTTACCGAAAGAACTACCCGATGTTTTGGTCATCTCAGCTTCCGGTTACGAACGGGATTCCGTGACTGTTACCAAAGATGACCGCTTTTCCGGTTTGGAAATCATTCTTTTTGAAGTAGACGAACTCGATGAGGTGGTTGTTGAATACAAGCAGGATTCCAAAACCTTTTCACGTTTGAAACCTTTACAAGTCGAAAACCTGGGGGAAGGAGAATTGAAAAAAGCAGCCTGCTGTAATTTATCGGAGTCCTTTGAAACAAATGCAACAGTGGACGTGAATTTCACGGATGCGGTTTCCGGAGCGAAAAAAATCCAGTTACTGGGATTGGACGGCGTGTACACGCAATTGCAAATGGAGAATATTCCGTTCCTGACCGGTTTGGAAAGCAGTTTCGGGTTGAATTCCGTTCCGGGAACCTGGGTGGAATCGATCCAGATCACGAAAGGAACCGGTTCTGTTGTAAACGGCTATGAATCCATGGCCGGGCTAATCAACGTAGAGTTTCGCAAACCGACGACGATGCAGCGTTTCTTTGTCAATGGCTATGGTTCCAGTTTGGGAAGAGCCGAATTGAATGTGCACGGAGGGCAGATTATCAACGACAAATGGAGTACCGGAACTTTTGCCCATGTTTCCACGCTGCAAAGCGAATGGGACGGGAATAAGGACGGATTCCGGGATGCCCCTTTGAGCAAATCCGGATCTTTTATGAACCGCTGGGAATATACCGGGAAGAAGTTTGAAACACGCTTCGGTGTGAATGCTTATTACGATCAGCGACTGGGTGGCCAATTGTACGGAATGGCAAATCGCTACCGTGCAGAAACCACGAACCAGCACGCGGAGTTCTTTGCTAAAACCGGGTTTTTATTCCCGAATAAACGCTACCAGAGTTTCGGGATCGTTTACCAGTTCAAGTATCACCAGTCTGACGGGTTGTACGGTCTGAGAGATTTCGGCGGAAGGGAACTGCGCGGATACATCAATGCGATTTTTGACGGAATCATCGGGACAACGGCTCACAAGTACAAGGCTGGACTCTCAGCGGTAAGTCAGGATTTGCAGCAGCACATCGATACGGTAAACTTCAACCGGAATGTCATCACACCGGGAGCATTTTTTGAATACACCTATACAGGAACTCGTCTGGTTTTGGTTGCGGGAATGCGGGCCGATTATCAAACAGCTTTCAGTGACCAGAAAGAGAAATTCCAGTTCTCACCGCGTGTCCATGCAAAATATACGCTTGACGAGTTTACGGATATTCGCCTGACAACCGGGAAATCCTGGAGATTGCCGACTGTGGTAATGGACAATTCTTCCTTGCTGGCAACATCCAAAACCTGGGTAGTGAGCAGCAGTAATGAACAGGAAGAGGTTTGGAATTCCGGAGTTTCCGTCATTCGTACCATGAGATGGTGGAACCGTGCGGCGAGTATTTCAGCCGATTTCTACCACGCACGTTTTACGAAACAATTGATCATTGATCGCGAACAATCAACGGATTCGATCTTCTTCGGGTTCCAGCGAAACGTTTCCCGAAGCAGTACTTTTCAGACCGAGTTGAGCTTCATGCCCTGGAAAACCATTACTTTCCGTTTGGCTTACAAATTCCTGGAAGTGAAAGCAGATTATGCCGGAAGTTTGAGACAGCAGGTAATGATTCCGCAGCATCGTGGATTGTTCAATGTGGCTTTTGCCAGCAGGAACAAAAAATGGGAAGTGGATGGTACGATTTCTGTATATAGCCCGATGCGTTTGCCGGATGTGACTTTGCCGGACGGATCGCGTTTAACGAATGAGAAAAGTAAAGTCGTTCCGGTTGGATTGGCACAAATTACGCGTCATTTCAAACGTTGGGATTTGTATGTGGGCGGGGAAAACTTGTTTAACTTCAGGCAAAAGAACCCGATCATCAGTGCGGATAATCCGTATGACCCGACTTTCGATGCTACGCGCGTTTGGGCTTCCGTCATGGGAACAGTGGTTTACGCCGGATTCAGGTATGAAATCAAGCGGAAAATAGAAAAGAAATAAATAATTAACTTCAAATAAAATCAGATGAAAAATAGTTTGTTAATATTGGCCCTTCTAGTTGTAAGCAGTTTTGCATTTGGCCAGAAACCAGCGGGAAAAGTGGAAACCGTGGTGATTATGACGAGTGCCGAATGCGGGGAATGCAAAGAACGAATCGAAGGCGCGTTGAATTATACAAAAGGAGTAAAATTCGCAGAATTAGATGTGGAATCGCGAAAATTGACTATGAAATTCAAAAACGATGTGATCACATTGGATGAGATTAAGAAGCAACTTTCGGCGCTTGGTTACAATGCGGATGAGGTAAAAGCAGATCCGGCAGCGTATGAAAAATTACCGGCTTGTTGTAAAGCGGGTGGAATGGAACACATTGAACATGATTAATGGTGTTTTGACCGATTGAAAATAGGATCCTGGTTTCGTTATTGAAGCCGGGATTTTTTATGAATTATAGTTTCTGCCGGATACTTTCGAGCCAGTAGTCACAGGGCTTTTTTAGTGACGGAAAATCGGAACGAATCTCGAGCAGTCTTTTTTCCAGCGCACCAGCCGGCTGATACGGATAGACATTTGTGATATGGAGTACCAATTCCAGTTTATCCGGATCATTTTGGAGAAACCATTCCTTTGTTTCCCGAAGCAATTCCGCCCCATTGTCGGGAGTGGACCAAATGAGAATATCAAAAAGAATACTCAGTTTTTGAACGTTCCTGTCGGAGTGCTCATAAATCTTTGATGCGATATTTTCATTTCCGGTTAGTTCTGCCAACTGTTCCGCCAGGTCAAAAACAACATCGTCAAACTGTTCCTGTTCATCCTTTTCCGGATAAATATGAGCAAGCGTTTCTGCAATTTTCTGTTGAAGGACTTCGTTCATTTGAGCTTAAAGATATCAAAGATTGGATTTCCGGAATGCGCTTTTTATATTCGTAGATGACGAATTTTTCGCTTCTGAATGAATATGCCTTGTCGCTGCCTGAAGCAACGGCGGAACCGCATTTCGATAAAGTATCCTATCGTGTCCGGAAGAAAATTTTTGCGACCGTGAATCCGGCCAATGCATTTTTTGTGGTGAAACTGACCGTTATGCAGCAGTCCCTGTTTTGCAAATGGGATGAAAGTGCTTGTCATCCGACTCCCGACAAATGGGGCTTGCAGGGGTGGACCCGTGTTTATTTCGAAAAAGTGGAAGAAGATTTTTTAAAAGACATCGTGAAAACTTCCTATTCGAATGTGGCGCCGAAGAAGTTGGTGGAGAAGTTATAATCCAAGCTTCTTATATCCCTCGAAGACTTTCGTGATTTCGAAATAATAGGTTTTCTTTTTGCCTTCCACTTTCACTTCCATTCGATCACATAATCCGTTTTTTCGATCGACACTTTGCTCCTGCAATTGTGCATCAACCATTTGAAGGACGAAATATTCTTCCTTTACCTGAATAACCGGCCAGGCTGTAGCGCAAGTTTGACCGTCTCCATTTTTCACAATGGAATTTAACAGCCCGAATTGGATTGTTTTATACCTGGCAGCATTAGTGGTGTCTCCAATTATTTTATAAGTCTGTTTCAGAATCTTATGAGCCATCATATCGGTATAATCAATACTCAAAATCTGCTTTGTAATGCGGATAATTTCCGGTGAATTGGAGGCCTTCATCTGAACAGTCATTTCTTTTTTGAGACTGTCCATTTCTTCTGATTTCCCACTTGCTACCACGAATTGTTCGCTTTCAATAAAACTGAAACGGAAATCCTGGTAATTGATAGCTGTTTCTCCGGCTTCAAGTTTCTTTACGTATTCAGAATACTTATCCTGGAAAGGAGGAATGATCACTTCATTAGAAGTTTGACCGAAAGATGTGGCACTTATAATTAATAGGAGAAGCAGGATAAATTGATTTTTCATACTATTTGATTTATCGGTTATTCTTCATTCTTCTTAAACATTCCGCCCACTTCTTTGGATAAACGCTGAATGGTTTCAACACCGGCTGCAAGCGGGCTTCCGCTCATGTCGTCATAAGCTGCGTAGGACAAATCCGCTGCACTTTGAGAAGGGTAAATGAAGATATGGTCGAGGTTGCTGTTTTCTTTTTCCATACGTTGCGGCAAGGATTCCATACCAGGGAACGCAGAAACGGATCCTGAACGGGCAAAGACAGAGATGAACAATTGGTTTTCATTGAAACCGGATAATTTTTCAAGCATGTCTTCCGGAGATTCGATCTGGAAATGTGTCAGGTCTGCACTGAATTTACGGTAAGTGCGGTAAGCCTTTACTTTCTCAAAAGTTTCCCGGGTGCTGTAAACGTCCATGTCTACGTTCAGTTCTTTTGAAATACGCATGACGCGTTCCAGCCATTGGTTGCAATCCTGTTCCAATTCCGCATAAGCCGGGCAAACGATGGCAATTTTCCGGTAGCTTGCAAATGCATGGTTGAAGAGACAAAAGAACACGGTTTTCTCACAAACACTCAATAAATGATCGCGATCGTCACCAATCAATCTTTTGAGCAGGTTGATTTTGGAGTTGTCATTGATGAGTACAATATCGGCTACCAATTCTTTGGAAACACGTGAGATTCCGCTCGATAAATTGTGATCGATCGTTGCCATGGCGTGAACATTGATCTCGCCGCTGTTGTAGTGCGTAATGAAATCATCGATGTGCTTCCGGGAACGGCGGATTCGCATTTCTGCTTCTTCGTCATTTTCCAGTACGCTGACTACAGAAATAGGGTTCATAACCGTTCTGTCGGTGATCAAAACGGAAAAATCCAGCAAGGCTTCGTTTCCTCTCAACTCATTGGCGGCTACCAAAACGTGCTGGCTGCGCATGGAAGGCCCTTCCAGCGGTTCGTTTTTCGTTTGGGAAATCCGCAATTTCTTCCCGGCATTTTCGGTCACGAAAGAAGCGGTCATACTGGTAATCAGGATCAGGATTACGGTTCCGTTCACGATCTCAATGTCCAGGATTTTCATGTTGTACCCCACATTGATTACAGCTAATGTAGCAGCAGCGTGTGCAGTACTTAGTCCGAATATGACCTGTCGTTCCGGGCGATTCATTTTGAAGATCAGCTGAGTGATGAGCGCAGCCAAAAACTTGCTGAAGATCGCAAAAGTACTCAGGATTCCGGCAACTGCCCATGCCCAGGGTTCGTTTGCCAGGGCCTTTACATTCACAACCATTCCGATTGAGATCAGGAAAAAAGGAATGAACAGGGCATTCCCGATGAACTCAATCCGGTTCATCAAAGTAGAAGAGTGGGGAATGAGGCGGTTCATGACCAATCCGGCAACGAAAGCGCCGATGATTCCTTCGATTCCGGCAACTTCCGCCAGGAATGCAGCGAAGAAAAGGATCGATAAAACGTAAATGAACTGGGAAGATTTTTCAGATTCCAGTTTACTGAGGAACCAGCGCGAAATTTTGGGAACTCCCCAAAACATGATCAGGCTGAAAATGGAAAGTGTAATACCTAAATGCACCAATACGCTCGTATTGATGACTCCATGATCGGATCCTGAAATAACTGCCAGGATGATTAAAACCGCTGTGTCCGTGAGAATGGTTCCTCCAATGGCAATAGCAACAGCTTCCATTTTCGAAATACCGAATTTGGAAACAATCGGGTAGGCGACCAATGTATGGGTGGCAAACATGCTTGCAGTCAATAAACTCGCCATTTCATTCAGTCCCAAAGCATATCTGCAGGTCGGATATCCCAACAGGAGCGGAATGAAAAAAGTCAATGCGCCGAAAGCAAGCGACTTGTTGCGGTAGCGTCTGAATTCCTGCATATCGAGTTCCAGACCGGCCATGAACATGATGTAAAGCAAACCGATGCGGGCAAACATGTTTACAAAGCCTGTTTTCATATTTGCTTCCGAGATTAACTGAAAACCGTTCGGACCGATGATTACCCCGGAGATAATCAAACCGATCAGCGCAGGAATCTTGATTCTTCTCAAAATAATCGGAGAAAAAAGAATAATCAGCAAAAGCAATGAAAAAGTAAGGATAGGATTTTCCAAAGGCAATTTAAACTCACCGATGAGGTTTTGGAATTCTTTGGAAAATTGTTCAAATAACCCGTTCATCCTTTTGGAATATCTGCAACAAAAGTAATCGCAATTTCTGATGAAAAGGGATTATTACTGAGCGAGATGAAAAAAATCTTTTTTTTTGAAGGGAAGTAGTCGTAGCTTTGGCATCGTTTTTGAAAAAGGACTTTCAAATTTAAATATTACCTCATGAAACATTTTTTTACTTGCTTACTGTTATTATTCGTTGCTCAATGGACAACTGCCCAACAAAACACAAACCTGGTGTTTTTCTCAGAGCAAGGACAGCAATTCTATGTTATTTTGAATGGAATTCAGCAAAACCCGAATCCGGAAACGAACGTACGTGTTACGAACCTGATCCAGCCTTACTACAAGGTAAAAGTGAAATTTACAGATGGAATCACTCCGGATATTGACAAGACCCTGAATTTCAACCAGGGGACAGAGACAACCTACTCTATCAAAAGCAACAACAAAGGAGAAATCGTTTTGAGATGGATGAGCGAAGTTCCGATTGCTCAGGCACCGAGACCAATAGGTGGTCAGAACGTAATTGTTTATCACGATACACCTCTTCCGGCTACGACGGTAACTCAAACAACGGTTATTTCCAATACAACAACAAATCCGGGAACTACCGACCAGATGAACGTGGGAATCAATGTCAGCGACCCGATGACCGGTGGAGCAAACATCAACATGAACATCAATGTGAACGAAACAGGGATGAATACTCAAACCCAAAGTACAACAACTACTTATTCCACAACGACCACAACTACTTCCGGTAACGTTGGTACTGTTCAGTCAGGAAATGTAGGAACTGTTCAATCCGGTTACGTAATGCCTGGTTACAACGGAAATGTAGGATGCAACGGTTACCCGATGACTGAAAACCGTTTCAACGAAGTGGTGAGATCCATTGAATCTAAAGGGTTTGATGATTCCAAATTGACGATGTCGAAACAAGTAATCAGCACCAATTGTATGACCAGCAACCAGGTAAAACGCCTGATGATGTTGTTCAGCTTTGAAGATACGCGTTTGGATTTGGCTAAATATGCATACGGATATACATACGATATCGGAAATTACTACCAATTGAACGACGCTTTCAAATTCGAGTCCAGCATTGAGGAATTGAATGAATATACAAACGGATTCAGAAGATAAAAACTGGTTTTTACCGAATTAAAAAGTCCCATCTGTCATTGACGGATGGGACTTTTTTTAATGATAAATACCCCGCAGAACCTATTCGATTGATCCCTCTAAAAATCAATTATGGTTTTAGAATAAGCACTGAAGGGGTATTTGTGAGCCACAGGCTTTGTGTTTCTACTGCTTTTTTCCAGCTGTCGTGACTGATAAGCATCAAGTCTTGCTGATGCATAAATTCTTTATCCAGGCGCGGTTCGGTTTGCAGCGAAATGTGGTTCGGCGCAACCTGTTCGATCATCCGGATCGATTCTTTCAGTTCCGGGTGTGTTTTTACAATCCCCGAAGAATCAATGATCGTTACCCGCGCATCGCTGTGATGGATTAGTTTTTGGGCGTAAACCAACAGGAAACTGTCGTGAATGGAGAAAATAGGAAGGAATACATTTTCTACCTTATCCAGTTCTTTATCAATCACAATTCCAACAGGCAATTTGGCATTTTTGATCAATTGACGTGTACGCTCATCAAAAACCGTGTTCTCGAACAAAGGTTCTTTCCCGGTAATTGTTTCGTATAAGCGTTCCGGGTTGATCAACTTGGTGGTGAATCCCAGAATTCTTCCCAATAAAGAGCCTTCGAAGACAGAGCTTCCGATACCGATCAATAACAGGTCGAAATTTCCCGTATTGGAAGTATCCGTAATTTCCTTATCAATGTCTACTGTCGGTTTGAATAAAGTTACCACGGGCTGGTGTAATTTGTTGGATTCTTCGGTGATCGGAGCGAAACTCTCACGTTCGTATTGCTCTGCATTGAACTGGTTCAGGTCGTTACTCAAAGAAACGTGCAATGCAGTGATATTTGCATTTTCCGGGGATTTACGAATAAGACTGTTAGCGAGTCGCAGCAGGGTTCTTCCTCTTTCCGGGCTTCCGAAGGAAAGCAGGATCGAATATTTCGTTGAAAGCTTCTGGCTGTCCTGGATTTCTTCTGCTGTTTTCTTTTCGGGTATAAATTTATTGATCAAGTCCAGGAACGGGCCGGTCATGAATGTGGTCACCAATGCCATGATCACCAACATGGCAAAAATCTCATCGGAGAGTACTCCCAAATCATACCCGATATTAAGAACGATCAATTCCATCAGTCCGCGGGTATTCATCAAAGCTCCTATAATTAAGCTGTCTCTCCAGGATTGCCCGACGAATTTGGCAGCAAAAGCAGATCCAACGAATTTCCCGACAGTTGCTACCGCAATAATCAATAGTGCAATAGTCCACAAGTGCCAGTCATCCAATAAACCGATTTGTGTTCTGAGGCCTGTAAATACAAAGAAGAGCGGGAGCAGCAGTAAAATGGCAACATCTTCTATTTTTTCAATAAATATGGTCCTGAAATTCATGTTGGAAGGCATGATAACACCGGCCAGGAACGCACCGAACAGTGCATGGATTCCAATTACTTCCGTTGCAAAAGCAGAAACCAGCAGGGTAATGAAGAAAATAGCGACTACCGGTTTGCTCAAGCTTTCCTTATTGGAATGTTTATCTCCTAAGCGTTTTAAGAATGGCTGCACGATTTTCAACATGACGAAAACATAGGCAACAGCCATGATGATAATGTAAATAGCGCTTAGAACCGAACCTGCTTTTACGATTGCGATTACAGCTGCTAAAATACACCATGCCGTGATATCATCAGCTGCAGCACAGGTAATGACAATAGATCCCAAACGGGTTTTGGTTAATCCGCGTTCCTGTACAATTCTTGCCAATACGGGAAAAGCAGTGATACTCATGGAGATCCCGATGAATAATGCGAATGAGAGAAAGTTTATGTTTGCCGGAGCGAATTCCGAATAAAGCAGATAAGCGAGCCCTACGCCTAATGTGAAAGGAAAAATAATGCTTGCATGACTGATTACAACGGCATCGTTTGCTTTGTTTTTAAGTGTTTTCAGTTCTAATTCCATTCCTACCACGAACATGAAGAGGATCAAACCGATTTGGCTCAGGAATTTCAGATTGTCCATGGATTTATCCGGGAATACAAAATGGGTAAAATCCGGAAAATACATGCCAATAAAAGATGGTCCCAGGAAGATACCAGCTGCAATTTCTCCGATTACGGACGGCTGCCCGATCTTTCTGCAAAAGAATCCGAAGATTCGTGCAACAACAATGATCGTAACGATTTGCAAAAGCAAGATTGCAAGCGGGTGAGTCAGATTGTGATAATACGTCTCTGTAAATTGTTGCCAGGTAGAAGCAGTTACCTCCGGTTTGATGACAGTTGTAACTTTTGAGGCTTCCAGGGGTTTTCCCCATTGAATAATTCCGAAAATTAAAGCGGCGAAACCACCGATGGTAAGAATGTAAAACAAGAGATTTCTGAGATTACGCATAGCTTGAACTTTGGTGCAAAATTAAGGCGATAGATAGTAAGGGAAATACGTTCTGTTTTAAGAATGTACTGAAAACCATTTTAATTGGACTAAGACAGAATGAGAAGCAGAAACAGTGTCTCGCTATTGCTTTAGCGAACGCGGTCTCATTTTCAACTGGTTTAATGGTTGAAGGTTTCTACGAAGCTTTTGCGGTAGTTTTCGCTGAGGTTGAATTCCCGGTATTTTCCTTCCTTGTTCCGGATTTTGCTCAGTACAACATCCCCCTGATAACCCTGGATGAAATCTTTGGAAATCAATTCGGATTTAGAGATGCGGATGAATGAAATACCGGCTAATTCCTGCAATAACTGGTCGAATGATTTGTTCTTGACAACCAATTCGTCTCCGTTTTCCAGGAACATCAATTTGTCTCTGCGGTCGTAAGTATCGGTTGAAAAACTGACAATGGCAGAAAGCTGGATGGTAAATTTTCCTTTGTTGGTGTTTACCGTCCAGGTTGCCTGGCTTTTAGCCTGCTCAATGTGGTTTCTCACTTTTTCAATGGCCCGTTCCAGGCGTTCGCGCTGTACCGGTTTTCTCAAATAATCAATGGCTTCAATGTCGAAAGCATCTGCGGCATATTCATTATGGGCCGTTGTGAAAATGATCGGAATGGCGTGCAGTTTTTCAGCAACTTCCAGTCCGCTCAGGTTCGGCATTACGATATCGGAAATGCAAAAGTCAACAGAGAGGTTTTCAACTTCAGCCAGGAAAGTGACCGGGTTATCGAAAGCTTTCACTACCTCGATGTTGGGAATGCCCTCGCACAAGGATCTTAAATATCCCAATGCCAGCAATTCGTCGTCCAGCAACACCACCCGAAGCACCGACTTATCCATTGAGTTTCAATTTGAGGCGTGCATGGAAAACCGGTTGCTCATTTTTCAGCGTGAGTTCGTAGGCGTCCGGGTAAGCAATTTTCAAACGCTCTTCCAGGTTTTTAATTCCCAAACCACTGCGCTCTTTTTTCATCGGCTTACTTTCGGAAATGCGATTGCTGACTTCCAGCACAAATTCATTGTTAACGACTTCCAGGTGAATGGAAATGAATGATTCGTTGCGCTGGAAATCGGTATGTTTAAAGGCATTTTCGATGAGGTCAACCGTAATCAACGGCAGGATTTTCAAGTTGCTGATCCGTTCATCCTGCAAATTGATCGTGTTGCGGATACGCAGGTCAAACAACGGGCTTAATTTCAAGCGGTTGATCTCTATGAAATTCGCCGCAAAATCCATTTCTTCCTGCAAACTGACCAACGGCTGATCGCTTTCGTACAAAATGTAATCCAGTACGCCTGAAAGTTTGTCCATGGAGTAATAAGTCTGGTAAGCATGTGACTGAATGGAATTCAATGCGTTTTTGAACAAATGCGGATTGAGTTTATAACGAATGGAACTCAATTCAATGGCATGTACCCGGGCATTCAGTTCGTGGTTTTTCAAACTCAGGTCATTTTTTGCATTTCTGGCTTCCTTCAGTTTCAGGTAAAGCATTCTGCAGTACACCAAAAGTGCAAGGAATAATACCGACAAGACAAAAAGTGCTATTGAGACCATAATTACGGATCAAAGATAAGCGTTTTTCAATTTGTCAATAAGTAGGCGTAATATCCGAAGAACTCACGGATACAAGCATAAAAGTCCCGGATTTCAAAGTAATCGACATGCGCACCTGTTACGTTTTCGACACCTGCTTTTCTAAAAGCCAGTTTTGCTCGGGATATGTGGTGGTACTGACTTACTACAACCACGCTTTTTTCCGTGCCGAATTTTTTGATAAAATTCAGGGTTGTCTGTTTGGTGTTGTTTCCCTGGTTGTCGACTACGATTTTTTGAGCCGGAATTCCTTTTTCAATTAAGTATTCTTGCATTTTTGTCCCTTCGTAAAAGCCTTCTTTTCCAAGTCCGCCGCTAACGAATAATACATCGGCCAGTGAATCGCGATATAATTCAATTCCGCGATCCAGTCTTGCTTTTAACCTTTCAGAAAGAGTTCCGTCCTCGTTCACGGTATTGCCATAAATAACTGCAATATCCGCTTTGCTGTTTTCATCAGTCAGTCCGTCAGCAATAGTCACGAATTCATGAATACCAAACCAAAGGAGGAACAGGTAAATGAGGTGTTTGATCTTTATTCGGGACATGTTCCGGACATTTGTGTAAAACTAAAACAAAATAACCAGCCAACTGAATGACTGGTTATTTCTTTGCTTGCCGGTTTTCCAACTCAACCTACAACCCGGCTTTAAGCAACAAAGCGGAAACTACTTTTGGTTGAGAAAGGAACGGTGAGTGGCTGGTATTCACTTCATACACGGTTTTGATTCCCGCATCCTGGATCATACGATCTTGCAAACCGGTGCTGATTACCACATCCTGTAAGGTTTTGATGTAGATTTTTTCAACAGTTCCGAATTTTTCAGCCGTTAAGTTTGCCGGATTTGTAAGCGGAATGGATGGTTCTGCACGATAGTTGTCCTTTACAAGTTGTTTTGCAGCAGCTGAACCATCAGCGATAAACAGATTGATCAATTGTTCCTGGTTTACATCCAGTGTTAAATGATCTGCAGACTCAATCAGATTTGGTCCCAGTTTGGAATCCGGATCGGAAAATGCCAGATCAGTCAAAGCTTGTCCGTTCTTAGGAAGGAATGCCCCGATGTAAACCACTTTTTTGAGTTTATCCGGAATTTTTTCCGCTACCTGGCTTACAACCATTCCGCCCATGCTGTGTCCGACCAGGATTACTTTTTCATTGATCGGAGTGATTGCTTCAACTACTTTGTTGGCATACACATCCATGGTTAATGTGTGAGTGAGTGTGTTGTCTGAACCGTGTCCCGGTAATTCGACGATAATCACTTTGTTTCCTCTGTTTTCAAGATCTGTGCGAACAGCGTCCCAAACGTATGGTGCCTGCCATGCACCGTGTACCAAAACGTAGGTGTTCGTAGTTGTTTTTGTCGTCATGTTTTCAGTTGTTTTTTGACATGATGAGAATGCGAAGAGCGCGAATACTGCTGATAGCAGCGTTAAACCTGTTTTTTTCATGATATTGAATTTTTAAATTGTTTGTTGTTACTGATTGATTGTTTTGGTCTTTTTAAAAACAAAGACTCCAAGGAAGTGAAAGAATACACCGGTTGTCCAGGCAGCAGTATTCCATATCGGCCAGATGTAAGTCCGGTCGGTTAAGTACCAGGTCATCCATAAAGCCGGCAGCGTTAATGCAAATACTAAAAAGTGAATTCTGAAACCTCTTGCCGGATCGGCTTGTTTCGTTTTTCTGAGTTGAGCTAAATTTTTCATTGTGATTCAATTTGTAATTTGATATCACAAAGATCCGTTGAAAACGAAGGGTGTACCTGACACAAAAGTGTCAAAAACTACTGATAAGCTAATTTTTGACGGATACGCGTAAGTGATTGTCTTTCAATTCCCAAATAACTGCAAAGTTGGGAAATTGAAATGCGGTTGAATACGTTTTGCTGATTTTGAATAAAGTCCAGGTAACGCTCTTCTGCGGTCATGAAAACGAAGCTTTCAATACGCGCTTGCCGCCTGATTAAAATACCTTCGGCAATTAACCGGCCATAGCGTTCCACATTCGGATAAAGCCGATAGATCTCCTGCAGGTCATCAAAGGTCAAATGGACAAAGGTGGTTGGTTCGAGGCATTGAATGGAATACTTGCTGGGCTGTTTGGAAATGAATGCTGGGTAATGTGTTGCATATTCACCTTCGGAAAAGAATCCGACATTCCGTTCATTCCCCTGTTCGTCGATGTAATAGGTGCGTATCAAACCGCTGGAAATAAACCCGATCGTTTTTTGGGTTTCACCGGACTGAATAAAAAAATCTTTCTTTTTGGACTCGGAAACAGTCACCTTATCTGCAACGGCTTCCAATTCCGTATCAGTCAATTTCGGACAGATCTCTTTAATTGACTGTAGGTATTGCACTATGACCGGGTTTGTTTCTGACATTCCTGTCAAACTTATCAAAATCCTGCTGGAAACCAAATACTTTTAAACAAAAAAGAACCAACCCTGTCGGGGATTGGTTCTCGTAATGGACACAAATGGATTGCCCGTTGTGTGAGAGAGGATCTTATTGTGCCAGAAATCCCCCGTCGATAACTAGATCTGTGCCGGTAACAAAACTTGCATCATCACTTGCTAAAAAGACCACTCCGTTTGCAATTTCTTCCGGTTTTCCGGCTCTTCCCATTGGCGTGCGACCGATCACCCAATCGTTGAGCTCCGGATCCTGGCTATCTGTTAGCGGTGTGCTGATAAATCCCGGATTTACAGAATTGACGCGAATTCCTTGTTTGGCATAAGTCAAAGCAGCATTTTTCGACATGAGTGAAACCGCTCCTTTGGCTGCGTTGTACGCGATGACATCTGCTGCTGCAACAATTCCCCAAATGGAAGAAACATTGATGATAGCTCCCGATTGTTGCTTCATCATGGGTGTGATCACGTGTTTCATTCCCAAAAGAACCCCCGTTTGGTCGATCCCGATGAGGCGGTTCCATTCTTCCAGTTCAATGCTGTGGATTGGTGTGTAAGAAATTACTCCGGCATTGTTAACTAAGATATCGATCCGGTTTTCCACCTGTAATACTTTTGCCACTCCGGCTTTCCAGTCTGCTTCCGAGGAAACGTCAACTTTGATAAATGTGACTCCGTCTCCGTAAGCTGTATCTTCTTTGATGTCGAATGCATAAACTTTTGCTCCTTGTTCCACAAATTGTTTGGTAATTGCGCGACCGATTCCCTGGTTAGCGCCTGTAACGATTGCAATTTTGTCTGCTAATTTTTTCATGCTGTTTGAATGTTTAATGATTAAATGGGCCTTTATTTTTTCAATAACCAGCTTTCTACGGCTCTTGAGAAATCTGCTACGTCGATCGGGTGACGGCTGGTGATGATGTTTCCGTCGGTAACTACCGGTTGTTCCAATACGATTGCTCCCGCATTTTTTAAATCGCTTTGGATGTTCCAGTAACCGGTTAGTTTTTTTCCTTTGATGATTTCGGCAGAAGCCAGTACAACAGGTGCGTGACAGATTGCAGCGATTAATTTTCCGGATTGGTTGAAGTCCTGAATGAATTTGATTACATCCTTGTCGTAGCGCAGATTATCCGGGTTCCACGCACCGCCGGGAATGAACACAGCGTCATAATCTTCTACCTTGATTTGATCTGCCGTGCGGTCAAATTTAATGTATCCGACCGGCTGCAGATATTGGATAGCCATGACATGTGTTTTGGACATTTCCGGGTAGCTCAGCCCGAATCTTTCCGGAGCCGGGTTGAATTTCGGGGCGACGATGTCTACTTGTGCTCCGAGTGCCTGGAAGTACCAAACGGGCCCTGTTAATTCGATTTCTTCAAAACCATCTGCTACCAAAACAGCGATCCGTTTTCCTTTCAGTGCATTTTTGTCTTTGATTGGGGTGAAAAAGAAGGCTTTCAGGTTTTCATTTCCCGGAGCATTCAATAGTTTGGATACCGGCATGGTGATGACATTGCTTTGGGTAGCCAACTGATTCATGACTTCCAGTTCGTTCACCGAGTTTGAAGTTTGCCCGTTTTGAGCGTTTCCGAATGTTGCTGTAAGCATTACCATACTTGCAAGCAAAAATTGATTGATTGTTTTCATGTTTCTTAATTTTAATTTGATGCGACAAAGGTTCTTTGAAAGCAAGGGATTTGCCTGACACAAATGTGTCAATGATGGATCCGCTGTTTTCATCGTTTTTAATTAGTTGGATTGCGGTGCAAACTGAATGAGTGTGTGCAATCCGGTTTGAAAGGGTTGTTGTTTGATGTTGGTATTGAGGTAATTGATGACCGGTTGAATGGGAGGGAAGTTCAGATGGTATTGAAACGCTTCCTTACTTCTGAATTTTTCAAAGGTCACGAAGGTTTCCGGATCGTCTGTCGATTGGGAAAGCTGGTATGTAATTACTCCCGGTTCGCTTCTGAATTGCGGCATAGCCGTATGATAGATCGATTTGAATGCTTCCTGTGTTCCCGCTTTTGAATCCACGAATAGCATAATAACAATCGGGTTGTCTTCTTTTTCTGCCGGTCTTCGCCATTCGGATTTCGAAAGTGGTTCCAGATCTTGTACATTCATCGGAACAGCTGATTTGCTAAATTCTGCCAGTTTCTTTGCAGATGGGGTCTTCGTGAAAGCTTCCTGTTTCACAGGATCTTCCCAGCGTTCGATCAACCAGAAAGTTTTAGGCTTGTCTTGTTCGGAATAAGCCTCTGCCATAATGTTCCCATTTGAAGCATAAGCTTTTGTGACGTATTCCGTTAAGGCATTCCGGAATGTATTGGTTTGATTTTCTTCGACCTCGAAACGGATAATCTTTCCGGCTACTTGTCTGTTCTTTAATTCTTCCAGCACTGCTTCTCCAAGAGCTTTTGCCGACTGCGGATTTTGTCCGGTTACCACGCGCCCGTCACTCACTACATGTTCCTGCCACAATCCTGATTTTTCAAAAATGGCACCGCGTTCAATCAGTTTGGATTCCAACAGGAAAGGAACTTCTTTGTCCAGTTTTACCGCGATTTCTTCTTCGTTGGTAAAGGCGTTGATCTTTTTGCCTTCAACCAGGTATTTCCCGTTTGACAACCGGATGTTTACCAATCCTGCCGGACCGTGACACACGGCACTAACGATTCCGTTCTGTTCGTAGATCTTGGCAGCAATGCCGGCCAACTCCTGATTGTCGGCAAAATCCCACATGGCACCGTGTCCGCCGGCATAGTGGATTGCCACATAATCGGCCGGATTCACTTCGGAAGGTTTGAAGGTGTTTTCGACCTTGTTTCTGTAGACTTTATTTTCCCAGAATTTTTTGTTTACCGGATCACCCAGGTTGAATCCGTCTACGGGTGCTTTACTGCCTTCCGGGCTCACGAAATCGATTTCATAACCGGCTTTTGTCAATACTTCCCATGGGTGACTCACTTCTGACAGGTAAAAACCTGTTGGTTCTCCCGTATTTCCTTTTTGGTCGTGGCTCGTTACCACGAATAGAATTTTCTGCTTCATCTGTTGGTTGTTTTGTGCTTTCACTGAAAAAGTGCTCATTGCTATAAGGATTATCGCGAAAGCGGTTTGAAAAATTGGATGGATAAATGTGCGTTTCATATCTCTTGAGTTTGATTATTTACTTGTTACAAAGTTACTTGCGGGGGAAGCCCTGGTTGAAGGAGCGAAATCACAAAATGTGTGTGATTTGGATCACATTTTTTAGTTCAGGCCTTTTAAGATTCCGCCGTCTACACGAATAGAAGCGCCATTGGTAGCAGCTGCGAGCGGACTGGATACAAAAGCTGCTGTTGCCGCAACTTCATCCGGGGAAATGAAGCGTTGCAATAAACTTAGCGGACGGGTTTCCGTGAAATATTGGTGTTCTACTTCATCGATAGTCACATTTCGTTGTTTCGCTAATTCACCGAAGAAACGTTCGGCTCCGTCAGAAAAAGTGGGGCCGGGCAAAATGGCATTTACGGTTACCCCGGTTCCTTTTGTGAGTTGTGCCAAACCATTGGTCAATGAAAGCTGGGCGGTTTTGCTCATGCCGTAATGGATCATTTCTGTTGGGATCTGTAAACCGGATTCACTGGAAATGAACACGACTCTTCCCCAATTATTTGCCAGCATTTTGGGCATATAGAAGCGGGATAAGCGAATGCCGCTCATAACATTGATGTCGAATAGATTGGTCCAGTCTTCGTCTTTGGAATCAAAGAAGTTTACCGGCTCAAAGATTCCGAGGTTGTTGATCAGAATATCCACTTCAGTTAATTCCTGCGAAAGTGTTGCAAAACCGGCTTCTGTTGTCAGGTCGGCCGTGATACCGAACACTTGTTCGTTGCCGCTTTCAGCAATGATGCTGTTTTTAGCGTTTTCTACTTTGCCGGCATTGCGTCCGTTGATGTAAACGATCGCGTTTTCTTTGGCGAATGCTTTTGCGATCGCGTACCCGATTCCGGCAGTTGATCCGGAGATGAATACTTTTTTGTTTGCGAGTTGTAAATCCATGACTTTGAGTTTTGTATACTGCAAAGTTATGGGGGAAGGCTGCCGCAGGGAAGGAGGAAAATCACAAAAAAAGTGTGATCGAAATCACGTTTTTGAATGCGGACAAAATGTTCCAAAAGTTCAAAGGTTCAAAGGTTCCAAAGTTCAAATTCCGATAATCGTTGACGCTAAGGTCAGGGTTTGAAACTATCGGGATCATTTGTTTAAACCCTTTAAACTATTTGAACCTTTGAACTATCTGGAGTAAAGCCTGCTAAGTGTTTCGCGGCTCACACCGAGGTATTCTGCAATCATTTTTTTGGGAAGTTTTTGAAGCAAATCGGGGTAAAGCCTTGCAAACTCTTCGTAGCGTTCCTGCGGCGAACTGGAAAGCAGGAGTTTGATCCGTTGCTGCAGGGAAACATATCCGTTGGAAAGTTTGGTTCGGAAAAAATGTTCCATTTTATGCATTTCTGCACAAAGGGTTTCGCGGGCATGAAGTGAAAAGGAAAGTACTTCCCCGGCCTCAATGCATTCAATATAAAGACTGGCTTCTTTTTGATGGAACAAGGCGCGGTAATCCGACATCCACCAATTTTCGCGCGCGAATTGCAAAATGTGTTCTTTTCCTTCCGCATCAGCGAAAAACACTTTGTATAAACCTGACAACACGAAAAAATCCTGTTTTACTTCGTCTCCTTCGTGGATGAGGTATTGGTTTTTTCGAACGCGTTTAGGAATAAACAAGCTGTTGATGTAGTCAAATTCTTCGTCACTGACAGGAGTTATTTCTTCGATGTGTTTTCTTAGTTGTTGCATGCGTAAACAATTCGTCGATCGAAGATAGAATTTTAATCGTTAAAGATTTCATAGACTTGTTTAAGTATTATTAGGGTGTACCTTTTCTCGATGGATTAAAAAACCAAGTTTTTATTTTGTGCATAAAATCCCAAATATCTCCGGAAGATGGTTTAACATAATTTGAAGATGTAGGATCTTCACCTAGTTTTTCAAAGATTTCAATTAACCATTCGGGACTGTGACTTGACGTTACCCCTAATGATTTTAACCAACTTTCCAATTCACCATTTCTTACGGTGAAAATGCCGTATTCATCAAGTTGATCAAAAAGATCATTACAAGCTTGGCGATCCTGTGAATCTAAAAGATTAACTCCTCCATTTGTTTTGAAATTAATCTGTTTTCCATCAAATGCCGATTTTAAATGTCCACGAGAAATTCCAGTTGATTGAATAGTAACATTAGGGATATTTGCACTACTAAGTAAATTTGACCAAACTTTTCCCCCTTCTTTAATTACATCGACATCTACTATTGCAACACATGGGATTCCCATTTCTCTCAAAGGTCTTAATATTTCGTGTATAGTTTGTTTATTTTGAGCATTCAAAAATAGGCAGTTTGGAATTCCTTTATCTGGATTAAATGCTAATAATCGGTCATTTATTTCTTGGTAGAAAGCTCTATCTGAATCGGCTTCTGTTACTATTACATACTCATAAAACAACCCATTGAGAACACCAGTTGATCTTAATAAAGGATGTCTCATTAATTTGAGAACTTTATCACTAGGTAAGATTCGTGCTGTTGGGCTATTGTTTGAATATGTAAGTCGCACTATATTAATAGGAACACCCGATTGGATGCATCCCATTAAAAAGTTGGAACTATGAGTCGAAACAAATAGATTTTTAAAACTTCCGTTTACTGAATTGCTGACTTCTTTGCCTAAATTATAAGCTAATGAGGGATGTAAAAAGGCTTCGGGCTCATCAATTAAAATTACTTTTGGATCCCCCGCAATAATAGTGGTAATAATTCCTGTAAATGCTTTTACTCCATCGCTTGCTAAATTAATATCAAGTGCTTTATTATGAAAATCAATAGCATCTTGATGAATACCTCTTTCTTGGATTTCATCATTAGGAGGAGTTTCGGAAAGCTTGATTCTAAGGTATCCCAATTTTGTGGGATCAATTACAAAGTATTTTTTAAAAGCATCATATATAATTCTTCGGACTTCTTGTCGCTTATTATTGTCTTGAAATAGTACTTGGAGAATGTTTTGAGGATTACCTTGGAGGTCACCACCAGGTTGTTCATGAATTAGATTAATTCTGTTTCCACCACCGAGACGAAGCGTATTGAAGTATAAGTAGAAAGAGCAAAAGTATACTTTGTAAGTCTCAATATCATTTAAGTACATAAATAGATTACTCTTATCTATTTTGTTTCGAATGGTTGAATCTCCGAATACTATTTGATTTGGTGCAAGATTTTCTCTTGGGGTCGGTATTAACGTATGTTTTCTAATTTCTTCTTCGGGATCAATAATTTTGGAAAACACTAAATCTGAAAGAATTACACTTTTCGAGTTAATTTTACCGTTTTTCGAGTATTCTTCGATTTCTAAAAGTAGCTTACTTTTTCCTGAGTTGTTGGGTCCAACAAAAACTGTTATGGGTGTTAAATCGGTCTCGAGAGCTCCTTTTGTTCCAGAAGAACCAAATTGTAGCTTTATTTTACTTATCATATTTTTTAGTAGGGAAGTATTGTTGAAATAAAGTTTTTAGTACTCACAAAGTAGTAATTCCTAACAAATGAATACTAATATCTGTAACTTATTAGTTCAATCTTTATTGTTTAAGCTCCTATTTTGTTATTTGAGTCATAAATTTAATAGCCAACATTAGTCTATAAACTTAATAGAATATTAACACCTGTTTTTTCAACATTCGCCACTCCATTTCTTTTTTTTCACTAATTTCGCGACCATAAATTTTATACTCAAGGACTATGTCATACTTGTTTACCTCAGAATCTGTTTCTGAAGGACACCCGGATAAAGTAGCGGATCAGATTTCAGATGCGCTAATCGATAACTTTATGGCTTTTGACCCAACGTCAAAGGTCGCATGCGAAACGCTAGTAACAACAGGTCAGGTAGTCTTGGCCGGAGAGGTAAAAACAAATACGTATCTGGACGTTCAGTCGATTGCACGTGAGGTAATCCGTAAGATCGGTTACACGAAGTCCGAATACATGTTCGAAGCGAACTCTTGCGGAATTCTTTCTGCAATCCACGATCAGTCTTCCGATATCAACCAGGGAGTTGACCGCAAAGTTTCCAATGATGATTTCGAAGCGAAAGCGGAAGCTCAGGGAGCAGGTGACCAGGGAATGATGTTCGGTTACGCAACAAAAGAAACTGAAAATTACATGCCGTTGGCTTTGGATTTGGCGCACAACATTCTTCAGGAATTGTCTAAAATCCGTAACAACGAATCTCATATCATCGGTTATTTACGCCCGGATGCAAAATCCCAGGTAACGATCGAATATTCAGATGACAATGTTCCGCAACGTATCGACACGATTGTAGTTTCTACACAGCACGATGATTTCGGAACAGAAGCAGAGATGTTGAAGAAAATCAATGAAGATATCGTGAACATCGTAATTCCACGTGTAAAAGCGAAATTGAAGCCGGAATTGCAGGCATTGTTCAACGACCAAATCACTTACCACATCAATCCTACAGGGAAATTCGTTATCGGAGGACCTCACGGAGATACAGGTTTGACAGGTCGTAAAATTATCGTAGATACTTACGGTGGAAAAGGTGCTCACGGTGGTGGTGCATTCTCCGGAAAAGATCCTTCAAAAGTAGACCGTTCAGCTGCATACGCTACGCGTCACATCGCTAAGAACTTAGTTGCAGCTGGTTTGTGTGATGAGGTACTGGTACAGGTTTCTTACGCAATCGGTGTTGCTAAACCTTGTGGTTTGTTTATCAATACTTACGGAACTTCGAAAGTGAACATGACTGACGGAGAGATCGCTAAGAAATGTGCTGAGATCTTCGACATGCGTCCTTATGCAATCGAACAGCGTTTGAAATTGAGAAACCCGATGTACTCTGAAACTGCTGCTTACGGACACATGGGACGTAAGAATGAAGTGGTGAAGAAAACATTCAGCGCTCCGGACGGATCCCAGGTAGTGAAAGAAGTAGAATTGTTCACATGGGAAAAACTGGATTTCGTAGATAAAGTAAAAGCTGCTTTCTCTTTGTAAGAAATAAGTTTACAACATATTTTATACTTTACAAACCCCGAAGCGATGTAACATTTGCTTCGGGGTTTGTTACTTTTTCAACTATTTGTATTCTAAGGGAAACAAAGTCATTCGAGTTGGTTGAAATGACGAGTAGTATTTGGTAGTTTGGTGAAATCACAGGGCGCGGGTTCTGTGATTTTTTATTTAGTCTCCCATTGATCACGCGAATGTCGCAGATTTTGGGTAAAAATTAGTTGTATTATCTGCGTAATCAGCGCTATCTGCGGAAATATTTGGATACTACCAAAGTTGTCAATTTGACCACATTAATTCAAGCTTACAACATCTTCGAAGCCTGAACCCACTTCAATTCGGCATAACTCACTTTATCTCCCAATTCGTCTTTGAGTGCTCCCAAAGTTTTTCCTTCGGAGTCTTCCAGGTAAGATTCGATCTCGCTGATGCGTTTCGGGTCCATGACTGCCGTAATGTCAATCTTTTCCTGCTGGATCAATTTGGCAAAATGGCCTTCTATTGTAGACATACCCAATTGGCGTTCGCTGGCAATTTCTTCGATTGTTTTTCCTTCCTCGAATAGCTCGAAAGTAATCTCATAGGTATTTTTCTTAACCTCTTTCTCTTCCTTCACTTTCTTCGGTTTCACCAAGTCGATTACGTCTGTGAAATCTTCTTCCATCATTTCATCCATCATGGAACGGCTTGCGCGCAATTCCTGCTGAATACTATGTGTTTTTGCAATGACGTAATTGGTGACTTCCACCGACCGGATAATTTCCTTCGTAAACGGTTTTTGGTTCACCACTGCTTCCATGAGTAAACGTCCTTTCATTAACCGGTGAACAACCGCCACTACTTCCTGCTCCAGTTCCTCTAGTTCTTCGTAGTATTGTTTTGTTTTTTTGACTTTAGCGACTTCATAACGCCGTTTCATAATGGAATAGACCTGCGAATCCAGAGGTTTGAAGAAATATTGGTAGGCGGCTTGTACGCGTTCGTGTATAAATTCCCATTCCGGCTTTTCTTTGGAAAACAGGTTCGTCAGCTGATTCTGAAATTTCCGCGCGGCATCGAAAGTTGCCTGAACGGTCTGAAGCTGGTTTGCAACCCAGGATTTGTCCTTTCCTTTTTCGGTTTTTGGCCCCTGGCTTTTGAATCCCAATTCGAAAGTTGCCCACTTGGTGGTGTAATCGTACCAATCGAAGGCTTGCAGCAAACTGGTGTATACGAAGCGCGCTGTTTCCTGGTCGAGGTATAATTTCATGCGCTCTTCCGGAGCTTTGTTGGAAGCGTAGGAAACAACCTGGTGGTCATTCACCAATCCGTTCATCGAAAGCGGTTTCAGTAAAACCAATCCACTCAGACTGCGGAGCCGCGATAATGCAACATAAGCCTGGCCGGGAGCAAATACATTCGACACATCCAAAACAGCTTTATCGAATGTTAATCCCTGGCTTTTATGAATGGTAATCGCCCATGCCAGCTTAATCGGATAATGAACGAATGTGCCGAGGATCTCTTCTTCAATTTCCCCGCTTTGTTCGTTCAGGGTGTATTTGATGTTGTTCCATTCGTATTTCTCCACAGTAATGCTGCGTTTTTCATCTTTGAAATACACTTCTATCTCGTCGGCAGTCAGGGACTTAATTACTCCCATTTTCCCGTTGTAGAAATTCTTCTCAAAAGAAATGTCGTTCTTGATGAACATGATCTGAGCACCGACCTTTAATTCGGTCTCTTTTTCAATCGGGTATAAATGAGGCGGAAAATCATTTTTGATCTCAGCGGAATAAACGATCGATTTCTCGTTCAATGAATTCAAAGCTGCCGCATTTATCTGATCGGCTTTCGAATTGTGGGTTGTCAGCGTAATGTATCCTTCTTCTTGAGTAGAATCAAAGGAAGGATTTACATATTTCTCCAGCAAGATCTGATCTTCCCGGGTCACCTGGTTATTTCTCAGGTTGTTCAGTAAATCGATGAAAAGCTGGTCGTCCTGGCGGAAAATCTTTTCCAACTCAATATAGACCGGGGCCTGTTCCCGCAACACGTGTGCGTTGAAGAAAAAAATGCCGTGGTAGTATTTTTGCAAAACACTCCATTCTTCCGGTTTTATGACCGGTGGAAGTTGTAGCAAATCCCCGATAAAAAGGACCTGCAGCCCACCGAAAGGCTGGTTGTTCTTCCGCACATTTCGAAGCGTCCAGTCGATGGCGTCCAATAAATCTGCCCGCAACATGGAAACTTCGTCGATAATCAGCAATTCGACACTCCGGATGAGGTTCTGCCGGGTTTTGTTGAAATGGAAATGCCTTTTCAGCGTTTCTTTCGATTCGAACTTGGTATTTCCGGAAACCAATCCGTCCGAAACAAATTCGGGAATAAACGAACTGAAAGGAAGCTGGAAAAAGGAGTGAATGGTGACTCCGCCGGCATTTAGAGCGGCAATTCCTGTCGGAGCAACAATTACCGTGTTTTTATGTGTTGTTTCTACAATTTTCCGAAGAAGCGTGGTTTTTCCTGTTCCTGCTTTTCCGGTCAGGAAAACGGGACTGTTGGTTTGATTGATAAATCGTTCGGTAAATTCAGCCGGATTGCTGATGGATGCTGTATTGTTTTTCATTCTTACTTGAAGATACGCAAAAATACCTTCTTTTCAAACGAAATCAAATCTTTATCTGTTTGTGAGATGCTGCTTGAAAATATAATGCATACTCAAGTCCAGGTAATCTTTGTAGACGTAATAAATAAAGTCTTCCCGGATTTGAATGTGCTCGGGAAAAATATGGTCTTTTATCTGGATCACATCTTCCACTTTTCCGGTCGTCAGGTTGATTTTTCTCAAACTGGTGATCCCATCCCTTTCAAAACGCGCGTAAATACTTGTTTTCTCAATATTGGGGATCAGTTCATTTTTCCAGCCTCTGAAATATTGGTAAGCAATGGGAAAACTTCGAACGCGTACTCCGGATTTTGTAAATACAACCGCCGAATCATTCATGTGATCAAAAATGAACAGGGAATCATTCAATTCGAATAAGGGAGCATAGATCGGTTTTAGCAGTACCAGGTCGTAGAATTGTTGGGTGGTCCAGCGTTCACGTGCCTTTTTTAAATAGTAGCTTTCATTGGAAAGTTTGTCGCCGTGATTGGCGTTTGATTCCCGGAGGATATCTCCTACGGTTTGCTTGTTTTCGCGTTGATAATCTTTTAACTGGCGGCTTTTCTGGCGGTCTTCGCTCACGTAAAGTGTTTTGCTCAGACGTGTTTTTTTGCTGATTAACTGGTATTCCAAATACTGTTTTTGGTTCATGTAAGTGCGAATAACAATGGAATTATCGTCCGAATAGGAACAGTTGTCGAGCAATCCGATCGCTTTGTAGTAGGGAATCGGGGAAAAAATTCCAACCGATTGACCGACGATGGATGTTTCGTAAATGCTGTCCTTATAGACCAAATGGAATTTTCCTCCGCAATCCTGCATGATTGATTTGGGATGTTTGCGGATCGTGGTTTCATACATTTTATCACCCGATTCATTCAAATGACGCAGGTAATAATTGTGTTCATCGCTGCAGCACAAAATGATATTTCCGTCCGGTTGCACTTTGAAGTCAAGCACATTGGCCTGTTTACGCGGATAAACCCAGAATTTACTGTCTGCATGAATGGTCACTTCGTCCAGTTGTGTTTCTTTCCCGCTCATAACCACGTAAACCATCATAGTATCTTTCCACTTTTCAGGAAACAGTAAAATGTCTATATAGTCGTTGTACAAATTGCCTTTTACGGTGATTTGTGCGGGGAAATTCCCGTTTTTGATCAGGAAGTTTCCGTTGGAATTGGTCCGCGCATTGTGAATATCGATCTGAACGGATGCGTTCTTAACGGGAGCCCCGTTTTCGTTGACAACTTTTCCTTTGATAATAATATCGTCCTGTGCCCGGGAAGAACAAGTCAACAGGGAGACGAATATCAGTAGTGGAAGAAATGATGACAGACGGAACATGCTTTTATTTAGTGGGTGAAATTTAGCTAAAAAAACTGAAAATGAGAGTAAGCGTAACCTCCACAGACTGTACGCTTATTCCAAATGCTGTTTGAAAATGTAATGCATACTTTGGTCGAGGTAATCCTTGTAGATGTAATAAATGAAATCTCCGTGGATCTGAAGGTGTTCGGGAAATACGTGTTTTTCCAGTTTGATAATATGCTCCGTTTTTCCGTTTGTGGGATTAATCTCCCGAAGCACTGTCAACCCTTCACGTTGATAGCGGGCATACAGTTTCGTTTTCTCCAGATTGGTAATCAGTTCATTTTTCCATCCCGGAAAATAATGGTAATAAATGGGAAAAGACCGGACCCGTATTCCCGATTTGGTAAAAACCACAGCGGAATCATTGAGGTGATCGAAAATAATTAAGGAATCGTTTAATTCAAACATCGGGATGTAGGTAGGTTTGATCAGTACCAGTTCATAGAATTTTTTATTGTTCCAGCGATCACGTGCTTCTTTCAGAATACCAAAGTCTCCAGGTGAATCTTTCAGGCCGTCTCTTGGGTTTGGGGCTGTGCTTGCGGGTGGGGGCGGGGGAGGGACTGTATGAAATAATTTGTCTTCCGCATTCTGTGTTTCTCTTGCATATTCCTCCAGTTGCCGGTCTCGTGCCCGGTCTTCGCCCACGTAAATGACCCTGGATTTCCTGTTTTGAATATTGATAGCCGTGTATTCGATGCGCTGGTCCTGGTTGGAATACTCATATTTGATGAGGATCTGTTGATCTTTGTAAACACAGGTTTCGAGCAGGTTCAATAATCTTCGAGACTCTCCCGGATGGAAAACCCCAATGGAATTATTAATTATTGCGGTCTCGTAGATGCTATCGGCATAAACAAGATGGACGGTTTCCGTGAAATCCTTGTACAATTTTCGGGGATGCCGGCGGATCGGGGTTTCATTGATTTTTTCTCCCTGCGGATCGAGATTTCGGACATAATAGTTTTTTTCATCGCTGCAGCATAATAAAATTCCGTCATCCGGCTGTAAAATAAAGTCCAGAACATTGGCTTGTTTGCGCGGATAAACCCAAAAGATCTGTTCGGCAGAAATTGTCACTTCATCCAGTTCCTTTGCTTTTACTGTTAATACCACCAACACGTGAATAGTATCCCGCCATTTTTCAGGAAGCAGGACCATGTCGGAATATTCCGAATAGAGTGTATGCGTAACAGTGAGTTTGGCCGGGAAATCGGTGGTTTTAGCAATGAAAAAACCGTTCAGGTTGGTTCGTGCATCACTGTTTCCCAATTTTACGGATGCATTCTTAATAGGAGTCCCGCTTTCACTGATGACTTTTCCCTTTACGGTCGCTTCAACTTGTGACAAGCCGGTGTTGATTATGCAACCGCAGAAGAGGATCAAACCGATAATTCGAATGTGGTATAAATGCTTCATATGGGTTTGGTTTTGGATTATTCAGTGATTTATAGAGATGTTTCGGGATTATTCCTTCAGCGGCTGTTTATACAGGTAGTGAATGCCGTTGTCCAGGTAGTGTTTGTAGATGTAATAAGCATAATTTCCACGAATCTGGATATTCATCGGATGAATGTGTTTTTCAAGAACATCCAGGGTGACCACTTTTCCCGTTGAAGGGTTGATCTGGCGAAGGGTTACCAAACCGTCGATTTCATACCTGGCATACAGTTTTGTTTTTTCTTCGTTGAGGAATAGTTCGCTTTTCCAATTCTCGAAATAATGGTAGCTGATCGGGTACGAACGGATGTATTGACCTGAGCCGGTGTATACCAAAGCGCGGTCCATTACGTGATCAAAAATATAGAGTGAATCGTTTATCTCAAAGATTGGCGCATACAAAGGTTTTTTAAGTACCTGGTTATAGAACTGCTGATTATCCCATTTGGCCCTGTCGCTTGAACCCGTCATTTGTGGGGGTAATTTGTAATTCGGGTTGGATAAAGGAACTGCAATATCGTTTGTAGCTGCGTATTCATCCAGGCCACGCATAGCTTCCTGATCCCCAGTGGTGTAAAGTAAATTGGGTTTTTTGGTGTTCCAGTCAACTTTCAGGTATTCAACCAGCTTGTTATGCGGCCCCAATCGTTTTAAAATGATTTGATTATCATTGGAAATAATGCAGGGAGCTAAAATACGCATGGTTTCGGCATAGGAATTTCCGGCAAGCATCCCGATGGAATTCCGGATGAACTTGATCTCGAAAATACTATCGGAGTAAACCAAATGTGTTCCGCCGGTGCAATCGGTATACAGGGCGGTCGCGTTCTTTTTGATTTGCAGGTCCACAATTTTCTTCCCGATGGAATCCAGCCTTCTCAAAAAGTATTTGTGGTCTTCTTTGCATAGGAGGAGCATTTCTTTGTCGTAAAGCGCAAAATCAATGATGTGGGTGTTTTTCTTGTCATAAGCCCAAATGATCTTCGAGGAGTTGACGGTCACTTCTTCCAGTTCGGTTTCCTTTCCTTCGAGGAAAATATCCAGTTTTACGGTATCCCTGGCGTAAACCGGTGGCCGTACTACTTCAAAATAATTTTTGTAAAGCGGATGTTTCACATTCAGCTGAGCCGGCAGGTCTGTCACCCGCAAAAGAAACATTCCTTTGGAATTGGATTTGACATTGACCGCTCCGAGCCTGATCTCCGCACCGGCTATCCGCTGGTTTTGCTCATTCATAACGGTCCCGGAAACGATCACTTCCTGCGACCAGGCAGATATACAAAACAGGAGTAAGCCCATCAACAGTATGGATTTCCAAACCCTGTCCGATATGCATAAGTAGTTCATCAGAGTTTTAAGGTAAGGAAAAAAAGAAACAGGAACAACCGGATTGATTAAACTGTCTTTTTGATTGATTTAGACTAATGATCAATTATGAATTATCAGGATATGGGTTTGATCATTAAATCATTCATAATTGATAATTAGAAATATGCCACATATCCGAAATGTACCTTCGAATCGCGGAACAGGATCGGGTTGGAGAATTGTTGCCCCAATGCGTAAGTCAGTGAAAAAATCCCGATGTTGGTCCCGAAACAAAGACCCGCGCCAAACCCTTTGGGCGAATCATGCCGGTATTGCTGCACATTCCGTTCGTACCAGCTTTGGTCATAAAATACAAACAAATAGGAATTCTGGTCCAGGATAAACCTTGGTTCTATGGTGAGTGTTGCCCGGAAAGTGCCCAGTAATTCATCTTCCATGAAACCGCGCTGGGAAAGATTCCCGCCAAAACGCAGGAGTTCGTTCTGTTGAATGTTATTCGTATAGAAGGATTCGCTGATCAGCCCGCTTTTCAGTACAAACCGTTTTCCCAAAGATTGGTAGTACTCAATTTGCACCTTGCCGCCATAGATGAGGTAGCGGTTGACTATAGAATCTTTGATTAAAGTTCGCTTCCCGACATTCCCCTCCAGGTACCAGATAAACCCCTTCCGTGGATTGGGTAGGTAATCAACTGTTTGGTTCCGGAAAGAAAGCCCGTAAAGGTTGCTTTTGGAAGTTCCGTAAGCAAGTCCGGTATTGGCCGCTCCCAAGAGGTTGGATTGCTGGTTTTTATAAAAACCGGTTAGTGTTTTTCCTCCCGAAACAAAATAGGTGACACCGATGCTGGTTTTTAGTTCCAGGAAAGTAGAATCGCGCTTGAATAATGAAAACTGTGCGTCCAGCCCGAAGGGGGTGTTGAATAAAAACGGATAAGCGGCCTGGATTTTCAGTTGCGGGCTTCCCGGCTGGATCGAGCGCCAGTTCAGATCGAATAATTCTCCGTGCTTGAACGCATTTTGCAGTTTTAACCGCAGATCACCGGTAAGTTGGTATTTTAATTTGATAGGGTCTTGCTGCAGCCCGATAGTTCCGTTGAATAAAGAAACCGGTTTCGTTTCGATGTACAGGTAAAGATTTGCGCCTTCCGGGGTGAACAAAATTTCTGCGGGTTTGGTTTGTTTCACGAAGATCAGCTGGGTCAAACGGGTGTTGATGAGGTTTACCTGTTCCTGGTTGTACCAGTTTCCCTTTTCGATGTGGAGAAAATTCTCCAGGTATTTTTGGGATAATTTGACCTTGTTTCCCGAAACGATGAGCTCGTTCCATTTCACCCGCGAGTTGGGCGTAATGATCAATTCTGCAAAAAGTGCTTCATTTTCTACCCGCAGATCTTCAAAGGCAATACGTGCAAAAGGATAGCCGGCAACTTCGAAATTGTGCAGCACGCGTTCGAGGCTTTTGGATATTTCCAAGGGAGTAGGAGGAAGTGTTTCAATGGTTCGCGGACTGATGCCGATTTCCCGGAGGGCGCGTTTGCTATTGTCGGAAATAGATAAATTGAGTCTTCGATAGCGCAAACCGAGCGTAAAATAGGCTTCGCTGTTGAGACTGTCACTCGGAATAATGGAATCGATACCGAATGTCAGGTATCCTTTTTTGTAGGCCAGGAACTGGATGTCCCGCAGTTGATTGTTGAGTGAAAAAGTGTCTGAATAGCTGAAACTGTTCCGTTTACTGATCGTTTTGAAAGCGGCATCCGAAAAATGGATCTTTTTCTGGGAATAGAGCATGAAGGAGCAAAAAAAAGATAAGCTGATCAAAAGACCGGCTTGCCATTTTTTCTGAATAAATTTACCGAAATGCTTCAAATTCAATTATTTCCTTTCACAAAAATCCGGAATATCCTCTAATAATAACGTTGAAAGTAGTAAGTTTGTATAGAAGAACCAATTTAGTATGAACCATTAAACTGAAGATCATGAAAAAAATAGCTGGAATTATCACCGTTGCCCTTTTCGTTCTTTTAGCAAGTGCTTCCTGTAAGACAAAAGCACATTGTGATGCCTATAATGGAATGGATCAAACAGAAAAAGCTGGGCACTAATAATTTAGTGTTAGTCTATCTGAAAGATAGATAAATAGAAGGCTTCCCGATTTTACTACAAGAGTGATCGTTAAAAAAATAGCGCGATTTTCAATAAAATCACAACTAATCCACATCATAAAAAATGGGAATGTGAATAATAATTGTAGTAAGTAACGCTAAAAAATAATAGATTTGTACCCGGACAACAACAACTAGTAAACTAAAAAACAAGCAATAACTATGAAGAAATTTTTTGCCTACGCAGCAATGGCTGCTTTCTTAGCGGTAGTTTTAGCATCTTGCGGATCCTCCAGAGGGCATTGTGAGGCTTACGGAAGCATCGATAATCCTGCAGAAAACGCTGATTTAGCGTCTAAATAACGAAACAAACCAAAAAGTCTCTTCCCACGGAGGCTTTTTTTTATGCCTAACCGTTTTTAGTTCGTAGCACAAAATTTTGACCCAGGTAAACCTTACGCACTTGTTCGTCTGAAGCCAACTCTTCCGCTGTTCCCGATTTCAAAATACTTCCTTCAAATAACAAATAAGCCCTGTCGGTAATGGATAGTGTTTCCTGTACGTTGTGGTCAGTGATCAAAATTCCGATATTGCGTTTGCGCAAATCCGAAACAATGCTTTGAATATCTTCCACGGCAATCGGATCTACGCCGGCAAAAGGTTCGTCCAATAAAACGAATTTCGGATTGGTAGCCAATGCACGCGCAATCTCTGTTCTTCGCTTTTCACCACCGGAAAGCCTGTTTCCAAGGTTTTTTCGAACTTTGGTCAGGCTGAATTCTTCCAGCAATTGCTCCATTTTCTCTTTGCGCTCGATCTTGTTCAGGTCGGAAAGTTCCAGTATAGACAGGATGTTGTCTTCCACGCTCAGTTTGCGAAATACGGAAACTTCCTGTGGCAGGTACCCGATACCCAATTGCGAACGTTTGTACATGGGATAATGGGTGATTTCCTGGTCGTCCAGAAAAACATGTCCTTCGTCAGGTTTAACCAAACCAACCATCATGTAGAAGGAGGTCGTTTTCCCGGCACCGTTCGGGCCCAATAAACCAACAATTTCTCCCTGGTTTACTTCGATGGTAACTCCTTTCACTACGTTCCGGCCTTTGTAGGTCTTCTTAATATCGTGCGTATGTAATTTCACCTTGCGAAGTTACTATAATTAGAATAAAAAAGCGGAGCTTAACATTTTTTGAGCTTTGATGATTCAAATGTTCAAATTGAACCTTTTAAACTTTTGGAACTCTTTGAACTTTTTTTGAACCCGTTTGAACATTCTTAAAACGCAAACGACCAGCGTGCCCGGATTCCCAGAGGTGCAATACCCGGCTCAAGGTGCGTGATCCTCCACACCAGGTCCACACGTCCCAGCTTGAAAATGTTCTCAATACCTACAGAAGCTTCTGCATAGGGAATACTACCGAACTGTTTGGTAAAAGACGGGATGATCATCACGTCATTGTGCCTTTGGCTGATTGCTCCGTAGGTAATTCGACCGGTTGTTACCAATCTCCATTTCAGTTTCTTGATCAGCGGAATGCGGTCGAATAACAACCCCTGCCAGTGCTGTTCAATAAATCCGCCCACATAACGGTCGGAAATGAACTCAAAATAAGACATCCGGTTGAATGAATTGGTGTACAGCCAGTAGGATTGACTTCCTTCGTGTACTTTCAGAAACGGGTAAGCAACTGTTCCCAAAACAACCCCGGCATTTATTCCGTAGCGAAGCCTTCCCAAAACACCCACATTGCGGTTGTGTTCCATGGCGAATTCCAGTTTCTGGTAGTTGTAATCGCTGCCGAAAACACCTTTGATTCCAAAGATTCCCTGGATCGATAAAATAGGGAACTTGGAAGGAAGCGTAGTGCGGTCAAAATTCCCGGAAATAAACTCTTCGTCTTTACACCATCGGAAGCGCAAAGTAACTTCCGAGCTTTGGACGTGCCTGATCGTATCTAATCCGCCGTATTCATTCCGGTGCTCATAGGTAGCAAGACCCAAGGGCGTATATTCTTTCCATTCGAATCCCCCGAAGATCACGAAGTCTTTTCCAAGATCTTTTTCCAGGTTGATCCCGGCTTTGTCTACGAAGGTCAATTTGTCCAAAGGCCCGGTTCTCAAAAGCGAACTGAAGGTGGAACCAACAGCTGCTGCAGTCGGCGAAATCCCGATTTGCTCGATGTCCCGGTTTCCATACAGGATCAGAAGCCCGCGTTTCCTGGGTGTAATGTTGATCCGTGTTGTTAATCCGTACTTGAAGCGTTCGTCTCCGAAACCATAATACAATCTTCCTCCGAATTCAATGCGCTTGGAAAAAGCATTGGAGGTACGAATGGCTAATCCCGTGCGGAATTTCTCTACCGGGTTCACGGAGATGAGTGAATAAATGGACCCGATCTCGATAGGCCCGACCGGGTAATAACCCGAAGCGAGCATATACGTGGAATTCTTCAGGAACTTGAAGAACGGATCGTGATTCAGGGAATCCACCATGTTATCAATTCCGTTTTCCTGGTCATTCAGCGGAATGTGCCGATGGGTGATCCAGTAATTCTTGTCCCGGATTTTGGCACTGTCGGCAAATTCTACGGTGAAGTCGCTTTTGTAATAATCATCGGGGTGATCTTTGTTGATCACGAAATTCTTGCGGGAGGAATATTTGCGGCCATAGAAGCCGTAGAGTTTCGTTCCTTTCGTAACCTTCAGGTCGAGGATCATTTTTTCTTCCGTCAGCATCCAGACTTCCGGCTGAACCTGGTCGAAATGATGTTCCATGTACAAATCCTGTACATAGTTGATGTTCGCCCACGGAGATAGTTTTGCCTTGAAGGTTTTAACGGCGTAAGTGGTGTCGTTGATCCACATTTCTCCTTCAAAGGTCATGTCTCCGGTTCTTTTCGGAGTAAAACGCAACTTGTAGCACCAGTTGTTATCGATGAACATACTGTCTTCCAGGTAGAACTTGTAGTAATTGCGTGCAAAGCCCGCTACCGGGCTGATAAAGGCTTTCTGGAAGATGTTCAGGTAGTTGTCGTAGATGTTGAAATCCAGGTACATTTCTCCCAGGAACTGGTTCAGCTGCAGGTTTTCAATTCCGGAAATCCGGGTTGCGGAAACAAGTTCCCGCTTTTTCTTGGGATTGTTCTTGTAGCTGAACTGGGAAATGTTTTCCGACAGGATAACCGGCAGATAGGTTTTGCCGCCATCAATGGAATCCAGGTAATCCATCACAACGTCGAGGCGTTTTACAATATCGCGGTCCTTGAATTTATCCCCGATGTTGTTCAGGTCGATCTGGATCTTATTGTACAGTTCGTAATCGTAGGAACTGAGTTTTTCCTTGTTGTTGATGTCTTTGTGTGCAATGACCTTCTTATGCAGGGTTGTCGAAGGAAATTCATCCGGCGGTTTAACGGTAACTTCCGTAATGTCCACGATGGATTCCGTCATTTTTACATCAATGACTTGTTCCTGGTCTTTTTTGACCGCTTTGGTCACTAAAATGAACTCCGGCATCATATAAGTAATGCTGTCGGTTGCATAATACGTCTGGAGCGTGTAGAAACCAAGACTATCCGTGAGCGTACCAATTTTTGAATATTGGAACTGAACTCTCACGTCAGGCATTCCTTCTCCAGTTTCAGCATCAGTGACGCGGCCCGAAACTTTTGTCTGTTGTGCATACACAGAACATTGAATCAGGCAGAGTAGAAATAGAATCCTTAGTTTAAACATAGATAGGGTAAAACTAAGAAAAACTCAGGGTAAAAACAACATGGGATTACCCCTTTGTTTCTTCTTTCAGACGTGCTTTTTCAACGCGTTTCACGACAAAAATCCCGATTTCGTAAAGCAATAAGATCGGAATGCTGACAATGATCTGGGAAATCATGTCGGGTGGAGTAATAATCGCTGCCAGAATCAACACCACTACAATGGAATGTTTGCGGTATTTCACCAGGAAACCGGAAGAAACGATTCCCAGTTTTCCCAGCAAATAAGCCAGGATAGGGAGCAGGAAGAACAACCCGGAATAGAATACGGTTGAAAGAACGGTACTCATGTAAGAGTTGATCGTGAAATCATTCTTGATGTCTTTGGTGATCTGGTAAGTCCCGAAAAACTGTACACTCATGGGAGCCACAATGAAATAGCCAAATAAAATTCCCAGGAAGAATAATACGCTTACGTAGAATGTGATTCCTTTGACCATTTTCTTTTCATTCTGTTTCAATCCCGGTTTTACAAAGGACCACAATTGGTAGAAGATGAATGGAAAACCAACGACCACACCACCCAGGAAACTCATCCACAAGGCGTAAGAGAACTGGCCTCCCATCGTAGTTGATTGAAAATTGATCGGAATTTCGTCCACACACATGAAATTCATGTATTTGCAGAAAAAATGGAAGGTGAAGAAGCTTGGCTTGCTCATGGAGAGGAAAATATTCGTCATGATCCAATCCTGGAACCACCAGATTACGATCGCCAAAACAATAATTACAGCTGCGCACCGAACCAGTCTCCATCTCAATTCCTCGAGATGCTGTAAGAACGACATATTTTTTTCTTCTTCCATACTTCGGCGCAAATTTAATAAATCGTCCAGATTTTCAGGGTTTGAAATGTTAATAACACGCAGTCAAGCACAAATTTTGTGAGATAAACCCCGGAAAATGTTCAAAAATTACAATCCTGCCTATGTTAGTAGTTGTTTTTTATGGATTTATCTTGTATTTTAGTGTAGTTGCCGATTTTATAGCGCGTGAGCGTTTTATTATCTGTAATTTCGATTTATTAAAATTTAGGTAATCCTCTAATATTCAAATTCTATGGATCACAATGATCTGAAGGAAGCGCTAAGAACATTTTTTGGTTTCGATCAATTTAAGGGACAGCAGGAAGCAATCATTACAAACGTTTTACAAAAAAAGAACACCTTTGTAATTATGCCTACCGGCGGTGGAAAATCCCTTTGTTACCAGCTTCCGGCATTATTATCAGAAGGTACTGCGATTGTAGTTTCTCCCTTGATTGCACTGATGAAAAATCAGGTGGATGCGATCCGCAATGTGAGTGACCACAATTCGGTTGCGCATTTTTTGAATTCTTCATTGAGCAAAACAGAAATTAACCGCGTGAAGGATGATATTCTTTCCGGTAAGACGAAATTGCTTTATGTTGCCCCTGAATCCCTGACAAAACAAGAAAATATAGACTTTTTAACCTCGGTTCCGATTTCTTTCTTCGCCATTGATGAAGCGCATTGTATCTCGGAATGGGGACATGATTTCCGCCCGGAATACCGGAGATTGCGTGAGATTTTTGAAAAAATATCGGATGTGGCCATTATTGCATTGACTGCGACGGCTACTCCAAAAGTTCAGGCAGATATTCAGAAGAACCTGAACATGATGGACGCAACTTTATACAAGTCGTCCTTCAACCGCGATAACCTCTATTACGAAATCCGGGCTAAAAAGGATGTGGAAAAGGAGATTATCCGCTATATCCGTCAGCGCCAGGGGAAATCCGGGATTATTTATTGCCTTTCGCGGAAGAAAGTGGAAGAAATGGCCGAATTGCTCCAGGTAAACGGGATCAATGCACTGGCATATCACGCCGGTTTGGATGCGGCTACACGGGCTAAACACCAGGACATGTTCCTGATGGAAGAAGTGGATGTGATCGTTGCTACCATTGCTTTCGGAATGGGGATCGACAAACCGGATGTGCGTTTTGTCATTCACCACGATATCCCGAAATCGCTGGAAAGCTACTACCAGGAAACGGGTAGGGCCGGGCGCGACGGAGGAGTAGGAGAATGTATTACGTTCTATTCCTACAAAGACATTGAGAAACTGGAAAAATTCCTTCAGGGAAAACCGGTTGCAGAACAGGAAATCGGAAAGCAATTATTGAGCGAAATCGTTTCCTATTCGGAGACTTCCGTTTGCCGCCGGAAATTCATTTTGCATTACTTCGGAGAAACGTTCGATGAAAACAAATGCAATGAAATGTGCGACAACTGCAAGTACCCGCGCGAAAAACTGGAAGGGAAAGAATTTGTGCACCAGTTATTGCAGGTGGTTGACTTCCTGCAGGAACAGCAAAAAGCAAAACACGTATGTGCATTCCTTTCGGGAGGTGTTACCGCTGAGATAAAAAGTTACCGCCACGATCAGGCACCGTTATTCGGTGTTGGAAAAGACCGCGACGAACATTTCTGGAATGCGGTAATCCGTCAAACTGTTGTAGCAGGATTGCTTTACAAGGATATCGAGACGTATGGAACGCTGAAATTTACCGAAAAAGGAAAAGAATTTTTAGCAAATCCGGTATCGTTTACCTTATTGAAACAACACGATTATTCCGCGTCTGATGAAGACGATGGAATCGTTGCTCCCGGAAAAGGAGGAGCTTTCGATGAGGTGCTCTATGACATGCTGCTTGATCTGAGAAAATCGCTTTCGAAGCAGAACAATATTCCGCCGTTCGTTATTTTCCAGGAACCGACATTGAAAGATATGTGCTTCCAATATCCGATCACCATTGATGAATTGACGAATTGCCAGGGAGTTGGTGCCGGGAAAGCACAGCGTTACGGTCAGCCCTTTGTTGAAATGATTCATCAATATGTGGAAGAGAACGATATCGACCGCCCGCAGGATATGGTGGTGAAATCGTTGGTCAATAAATCGGTGCTGAAAGTTCAGCTGATCCAGAATATCGACCGTAAATTGCCTCTGGAGGATATCGGAAGGGCGCAGGGAAAAACGATGGATGAAGTGATTGAAGAGATCGAAGCGATTGTTTCTTCCGGAACACGTGTCAATATCAATTACTACATCGATGATATCCTGGATTCAGACAACCAGGAAGAGATTTATGAGTACTTCTCAGAAGCTGAAACAGATGACCTGGCAACAGCGTATCACGAATTCGACGGCGATTATACCGAAGAAGAACTGAGGCTGATGCGCATCAAGTTTATGAGTGAAATGGCGAATTAGACTTTAAGATAGTAAGATTTTAGGATTTTAAGACTTTAATCGAGAGATGAAACAAGGAGATTTGTGAATCAAATCTCCTTGTTTGTTATGATATTTAGTCTTAATATCCTGATGTCTTAAAGTCTTGATATCTGCTAAACAGCAACCGCCGCCTTGATATGCGGGTGCGGATCGTAATTCAATAATTCGAAATCTTCGTATTTGAATCCGAAAATGTCTTTCACATCCGGATTGATCTTCATGGTTGGAAGCGGTCTGAAATCACGTTCCAATTGTAATTTTGCCTGCTCCAGGTGATTGGAATACAAATGTGCGTCTCCCAGCGTGTGAATGAATTCTCCTGGTTTCAGATCACAAACCTGTGCGACCATCATCGTTAATAAGGCGTAGGAAGCAATGTTGAACGGAACGCCCAGGAACGTATCTGCCGATCGCTGGTATAACTGACAACTCAGTTTTCCTTCTGCAACATAGAACTGGAACATTGTGTGGCATGGAGGTAAAGCCATATTGTCTACATAAGCCACGTTCCACGCATTAACGATCAGCCTGCGGGAATTCGGGTTTTTCTTGATTTGCTCGATCAAATTGGAAATCTGGTCAATCGATCCGCCGTCAGGAGTGGGCCAGGAGCGCCACTGGTATCCGTAAACAGGACCCAGGTTCCCGTTTTCGTCTGCCCATTCGTCCCAGATAGAAACATTGTTGTCTTTCAAATACTTGATATTGGTATCGCCCTGAAGAAACCACAACAACTCATGAATGATTGAACGCAAATGCAGTTTTTTGGTCGTCAGAACGGGAAACCCGTCTTCGAGGTTAAAACGCATCTGATATCCGAAAGTGGATAAAGTTCCCGTACCGGTACGATCGCCTTTAAAAGTTCCGTTATCTAAAATGTGCTGTAATAAATCGTGATATTGTTTCATGGGTGTTTTGAAATGAGCATTTGAAAACTAAACATAAAGTTAGGTAATTTAATCGCTGGCAATTTGTTTTAGTTGATAATTCAATTGTATTGTTGATTCCTTTCTCTATTTTTACCCAAAAGGAAAGCATGCGTTTTTGTTTATTACTGCTCTTTTTTGCGGCCTCATTCAGCGGATTCTCCCAGGAAATCAAAAAGAAATACCTGGGCGTTTATACCGGTGAAATTCCTTCGTATGCCCTGGAGTTGGGCGAAGAGGTATTTCAGGTGCAAAGTGCACCCATTGAATTACACTTGCAGCCGGAAGGAATCCTGGCCGAAAAAATAGCGGGCAAAGAACTGAAAGGAAGCTACCAGTTTACCAAAGAAGATAAGAACGGCATTTACTTCGAAGCCAAATTAGACGGACAGTTTATTCCCGAAAATTATGTGCTCTACAAAAAGGACAAACGCCTGGAACGAAAAGGAATCTATCCTCAGCCGGATGTATTTCTGAAGAAGATATAGAAAAGTGGGCACGCGATTAATCGCGTGCCCACAGATCAATTTTTTACCACTTTAACCCGGCTGATCGAAGTTCCCTCCTGGATTTCCACCCAATAAATACCGCTGCTCAATGAGCCGGAGAATTGATTGAGTTTCACCTCGTTCATTCCGTAAGACGGAGATTTTTCCAGCTTACTCAATTCATGGCCGTTCAGATCGAAAAGCTTGATCTGTGTGTTGCTGATTCCTGTTGAGAACCACGATACGCGGATTTCTTCCTGGAAAGGGTTCGGATAAACGGATAAAGAAGCTATTTCCTCTTCGATAAGCCCCAGGTGGCAAGTTCCCTGAATGTTGTTGTCGATCCAGGCTGCGCGGTCTGTAATCCATTGTTTGAATGCTGCAATTTCTCCCGCATAATCTGCCGGGATCGGGCTTGGATTTGGCCAGGTATAAATTCCCAAAAGCGGCCACTGTTCGAAATGACGGTCCTTTGCTTCATCCAGGTATTGAGCGATCGAATCGATCTGAGCAAACAAGGTATCGTTGGAAAGGAATGTCTGACGAAGGGTTGTCCAGCGGCACTTTACTTCATCCTGGAACCATGGATCTTCCATCATTCTTGACCACCAGGTAGGAGGCTGCCATCCGCCCGGACATACATCCGAAAACTCGTATTGCCATCCGGTATGATCATCTCCTGCACAATAGTCGGCATTCCACCACGCCAGGTTAAAATCCCACATCGGGCCCATGCGCAGCTTGCCTCCTTTGGAATCTTTTTCCTTGTGCAGGAAAGTACTCAAGCGGTAACCGTCTACATTCTTACTGATTTCGTTGATGATCAGGAAATCAATGAACGTTTCCGGAACCGAATACTTCCGGTAGCCTGTAATCGGATCTGCAAAAGACGGGCTTGCAAGTGCCGTTTCGAACGAATCGACGAAGGCCTGGATGTAATCTTCCTGTTGCGGCATGATTTCATCCGGTTTCGGGTAATGATACAGGAAATTAACATCCGAACCGTCTGCTGCCTGGTAATCGGAAGTCCAGCCATCGTTGTTGGAACCTGTAAACTTGTCGATCTTTACGATGTATCCGCCTGTCAGATCATCACCTGTAATATCCGTTGGAAGGAGTTTGGCAATGTCCACGCGGTTTGCATCTCTTTTGATTTTCTCCATCAGGGTGTAGATTCCCTGGTATTGTCCGTTCAAAACCAACTCGCAAAGAACCGTTCGCGACGCATAATGTCCCATTTCATTGGCAATTTTATAGGTCATGATGTTGCGCATGCAGGTTTTGTCGTTGTACGGAGCATATAAGATCCAGTCGTTTTCTTCCGGCAAGCCCAAAAGCACTGTGTCAATAGTTGTCCCGTTGATATCACGTGTTTCGAAACCATAGGATTTTTGAGGAAAATCTCCGGAAGTAGAACCACGGCGTTCAATCCCGACCTTATTGTTGTAGGCATTGGCAGGATCTGTAACGTGATTGATGTTTCCGGGACCGTTGTAGATCATTTTCATCTGAGCTTCGATCTTCGGTTCGTCCGGAATGCCCTGGTTGTTGGTGTTTAAGAGCACAATCGGCAGGTTACTGCTCGTAAAAGGTTGGTGGGTTGCAGGGTCGTTCCCGAAGGTAATCGACCAGGCATCCAGAGTTCCTTCATCACCGCTGGCCGAGTCAAAAACACGCAATTTCCAGGTTCCGTTCGGATTCTGACCATTGTTGGCTACTCCTAAAGAGTTCATAGGTTTAAACGTTCCGCTGAACGGTGCGCCGGCGGTGACAATAGAGGTAGTTGCGTCTGATCTCAAACAGGTTCCGTCAAAATTATTACCATTTCCCCCTACGGCGGAAAAAAGAACAATTTGTGTTCCGTCCGGGGATTCGATCGTAACAGTGACGTCTGCATCCCAGGAGTGGGTAATTGACAGGCAAACCTGTTCCAGACCAAAGGTTGTCTGATTGATGTTTGAAGGAAGTCCGTTGACATTCACAGACTTTACCAATTCCTGGTTATCCAGGATATTTCCGGATGTTCCGTTAAAAGTTTGGGCAAAGGAAATAACACTTGAAGCAAGTGCGAGGGAGGAGAGTATAGTTTTCATTCAATGTTATTGAAACATTAAATTACTATTAAATTATATACTAAACAATTAATGTGAAATTTCAGACAATTCTGCCGGATTGTGTTTGTGTTTGAATAAGATAGCGAACAGCACGGCGATTACCAGTGCATACCCGGCAAATGTCAACCAGATCGGGCTCCAGTCGCGCAGTGTGACCGCTTTTGAGAATTCTCCGGTTGGCGAAATGTCTACAAATTTGGTCAGTCTCGCAAAAACCGGGTTGGATTGGTCTATCCCCAGATAGGTTGTGAGGCTCGAAGAATTGGTGAATTCAAAAGTAAAAAAACGCTGAATGATGGCAGCACTTGCCAAACTTCCGATTACTGCTCCAAGGCCGTTGGTCATCATCATGAATAATCCCTGAGCCGAAGCCCTGATTTTGTAATTTACGGTTGTTTCCAGATACAGGGAACCGGAGACATTGAAGAAGTCGAAAGCCATTCCGTAAACGATACAGGAAAGAATGATCATCCATAATCCTTCTGCAGGATTTCCGTATGCAAGCAATCCGAAGCGAAGCACCCAGGCAAGCATACTGATCAGCATGACTTTTTTGATACCGAATCGTCTTAAAAAGAACGGAATTGCAAGGATGAACAACGTTTCGGAAACCTGGGAAATCGACATAACGATGGTTGATTTCTCGACGATGAGCGAGCCTTGGTATTTTCCAAAATAACCGAATTCACTCACATAGACATCACCGAACATATTGGTTAGCTGCAATGCTGCACCCAACATCATCGAAAAGAGAAAAAACAAGGCTGTTTTGTAATTCAGGAACAGTTTAAATGCATTCAACCCGAAAGCCTCTACAAAAGATTTCTTTTCCGATTTTCCCAGCTGAGGAGGACATTTCGGTAGTGTGAAAGAGTAAAGTCCCAGTAAAATTCCAGCTATTCCTGAAATGATGAATTGGTTGTAAGAAGCCTTGTTCCCGGTGAGGTTTACAAACCACATGGCTGCAATAAATCCCACTGTTCCCCAAACGCGGATAGGAGGAAAGACTTTAACGACATCGTAGTGATTGTTTTTCAGGACGTGGTAACCAATGGTATTGGATAAAGAAATGGTGGGCATATAACAAACCATTGCCAGGAAAATCACCCAAAAAAACTCCGATTCATTGGTCGCAAACGGAATGAAACAAAGAGTGATTCCTCCAAGAAAGTGAAGTATTCCGTAAAGTCGTTCTGCATGTACCCACTTATCGGCAATAATTCCGGTAATGGCGGGCATGAAAAGGGAAGAAAATCCAAGGGTACTGAATACGGCTCCGAAAGCACCTCCATCCCATTGTTTGGTGTCAAACCAGTAATTGGCAATAGTAATCAGCCACGCTCCCCAAACGAAAAATTGGAGAAAACTCATGACGGTCAATCGAAACTTGATGGAATTCCCCATAATAGCAGTAATTGAATCGTGTTTTTACGCTCCGCGCTTTTTGATTTCGTCGCGGATTTTGGAAGCCAATTCGTAATCTTCGCTGTCGATAGCATTTTGAAGCTGCTCTTCCAGTTCTTCCTTGTTCATTTTGGTGAACTCGTTTTCATCGGTATCAGCAATTTCCACTTCATCTTCTTCTTCCAGGAATTCATCGGAAAGAATGCCTGCCGAAGATAAAATGGATTCAAAAGTGTAAATGGGGCAGTCAAAACGGACAGCCAAAGCAATGGCATCAGAAGTTCTTGCATCAATATCGGAGAACACTCCGTCTTTTTCACAAACCAGTTTTGCAAAGAAAATACCTTCCTGCAGGTTGTAAATCACAACTTCCTTTAACTGGATAGAGAATGTTTGGGCAAGGGATTTAAACAAGTCGTGGGTCAGTGGTCTTGTCGGGGTCATTTTTTCCAGTTCAATAGCGATTGCCTGGGCCTCAAAACCGCCGATAATAATCGGTAAACGTCTTTTTCCACCTGACTCTGCCAGGACCAAAGCATAAGCTCCGCTTTGAGTTTGACTGTATGACAGTCCAATGATGTCGAGTTTAATCTTGTCCATTCGAACGTTTTCCTTACGAAGGGTTTAAATAAGGAGGGAAGCATTGTAACGTGCTTCCCTCTTGGTATTACTTCGTAAAAATAATTAAATAGATTAATCTTAGTGTGGTGTTGAGCGGAATTTTTTTACAGCTTCCGTCAATTTAGGGAGTACTTCAAAAACATCTCCCACAACACCGTAATCAGCAGCTTTGAAGAAAGGAGCTTCCGGGTCTGTGTTGATAACTACGATTACCTTCGAACCGTTTACACCTGCCAAATGCTGGATCGCTCCGGAAATTCCCGCTGCGATGTACAGGTTCGGACGAATGGCAACACCCGTTTGTCCAACGTGCTCGTGGTGAGGTCTCCAACCGATATCGGCAACCGGACGGGAACATGCTGTTGCAGCGCCCAATGCTTTTGCCAGATCTTCAACGATTCCCCAGTTCTCAGGACCTTTCAATCCACGACCGGCAGAAACCACCAATTCAGCTTCCGGTAATGGAATTTCACCTTCCGGCATTTTTGTTTCAACTACTTTGATCAATGCAGTTCCTGCTGCTCCGTCAAATGCTTCAACCGGACAAGCAGAACCTGTTTTCTCCGGCTGGAATGAATTCGGAAGCAGGGAAATGATCTTTTTTGCTGATTTTACGGAAACAAATCCGAATGCTTTTCCGGAGAAAACATTCACTTTCACTTCTCCGTTTGCGTTCGGAACGTCAACCGCTCCTGAAACCAAACCTGCTTTCAAGCGAACGGATAAACGCGGAGCAACAGCTTTCGCTACCAGGTCGTGAGAGAAAACGATCAGTTCCGCTCCGGTTGATTCAGCAGCTTTTGCAACCAAACGGGTTACTTGCTGGGAATCTTCCGTAGCAACCGAACGGTCAACCAATACTTTCTGAGCACCGTATTCACCTAAAGTTCCTAATGTTGCATCATCTACCGATCCGGTAGCCACAACTGTAATTGTTCCGCCAATTTTCTTTGCGTAGGTAACCGCCTCAAGCGCACTTTTCGCCAAATGATTGGATGAATTGATATATACTAAAATATTCATGATGTCGTATTGTCGATTAAATAACTTTAGCCTCGTTGTGTAACAAAGCAACTAATTCGTCCATGTTGTTCGGATCGATCATCTTCACCGCAGATTTCGGTGCAGGTAATCCGTATTCCACGTAAGCCGTTAATTCTTCGTTTGAAGAAGGAGTAACCACTGTAAGCGGTTTGGTACGTGCAGCCATAATTCCGCGCATGTTCGGGATGCGTTGTTCTGCCATTCCTTTTGCACAGGAAACAACCAACGGAAGGTTTGCCTCAACTACCTGAACACCTCCTACGATCTCCTGCTCCAAACGTGCAGTTGTACCGTTGATGTCTAATTTGGTAGCCAAAGAAACAAACGGAAGGTCCATTGCCTCTGCAATCATTCCCGCAACCTGCGAACCGTTGTAATTGATCGTTTCTTTTCCTGTAAGAATCAGGTCAAACCCGTTTGATTTGGCATACTCGGCAATTTGAACTGCTGTAAAGTAAGCGTCTTTCGGATCTGCATCAATGCGCACTGCATCATCAGCACCGATTGCCAATGCTTTTCTGATAATTGCTTCGTCAGCAGCATTTCCTACGGTGATAATGGTTAAGTTTCCACCCAACGTTTCTTTCAATTCCAAACCGCGAACAAGTGCATACCACTCATCATAAGGATTGACAATGTACTGAACTCCATTTTCATCGAATTGCTTGTTCCCGTTGGTGAACGCAATTTTCGAAGTTGTATCCGGAGATTTACTGATACATACCAAAATTTTCATAACGTATTTTATTTAAAACACAAACTGCTTTTCCAAAACCCGGATGATACAGCTTTAGCTTGTTAAACTTCTTTTCGGGAACAAAAATAATCAAATCATCGCATGAAATAAATATTATGCACACATAATAACAAGGTGTTTTGAACAATTTGTTCACGATTTCCGGAAAATGTGTGTGCTTTATCTCCGCATTTTGATGTGGCAGAAACGAATTTTGATTAATTTTGACCCTGCTTTAAGCAAAATAAAAAACAAGTAAGAATGAAGACTGTTCAATTTAGAGAAGCCCTTCGTGAAGCGATGTCAGAAGAAATGCGCCGTGACAACGGAGTTTTCCTGATGGGTGAAGAAGTTGCTGAATACAATGGTGCATACAAAGTATCCCAGGGAATGTTGGATGAATTTGGTCCGAAACGTGTAATCGATACTCCGATTGCCGAGTTGGGGTTTGCAGGTATCGCTGTGGGAGCTTCGATGAATGGCCTTCGTCCGATCGTGGAGTTCATGACCTGGAACTTTGCAATCCTGGCTGCTGACCAGATTATTAACTCTGCTGCTAAAATGTTGCAGATGTCGGGAGGACAGTACGGATGTCCGATCGTTTTCAGAGGTGGTAACGGAACGGCTGGCCAGTTGGCTGCAACGCACTCTCAGAGTTTCGAAGCATTCTATTCGCATGTACCGGGATTGAAGGTGATTACTCCGTCTACTCCTTACGATGCGAAAGGATTGTTGAAAGCGGCAATTCGCGACAATGACCCGGTTGTTTTCCTGGAATCAGAGAAAATGTACGGAGATAAAGGTGAAATTCCGGAAGGAGAATACATCATCCCGATCGGAGTTGGAGATATCAAGCGCAAAGGATCTGATGTAACGATCGTTTCTTTCGGTAAGATCATCAAAGTGGCTCATGAAGCTGCTGAAGTATTGGCTAAAGAAGGAATTGAACTGGAAATCATCGATTTGAGAACCATCCGTCCGATCGATTACGCTTTGATCGTTGAATCGGTGAAGAAAACAAACCGTTGCGTAGTATTGGAAGAAAGCTGGCCTTTGGCTTCCATTTCATCCGAGATCGCTTACCACTTGCAGCGTTATGCATTCGATTACCTGGATGCTCCGGTAATGCGTGTCACACAAACGGACACTCCGTTCGCATTCTCACCGACATTGATCGAAGCGGCATTGCCGAACGTAGAAAGATTGGTGAAAGCGGTGAAAAGTACTTTGTACAGAAATTAAGACCATACGATAGTTAATAAACAAAAAAACGGGTGGAAAATTTTCCACCCGTTTTTTTGTTTATGTTTTTGGAATCATCCAAACCTGTCTATTTTAAATTTCCGCACTGGATGTAGGGAATGCGCGGTCCACTTTTTTGAAAAGTCCCTGCAATACCTTTCCAGGTCCTACTTCGATTACTTCCGTAGCACCGTCCGCAATCATTTGCTGCATGATCTGTGTCCAGCGAACCGGAGCCGTCAACTGATCGATCAGGTTCTTCTTGATCTCATTCGGGTCAGTTACCGCTTTTGCGATCGTGTTTTGGTAAACCGGGCAAACCGGGGTGTTGAAAGTAGTTGATTCGATCGCTTTTGCGAGCTCTTCACGTGCAGGTTCCATAAGCGGCGAATGGAAAGCTCCTCCGACCTGCAGGATCATTGCGCGTTTTGCGCCTGCTTCGGTCAGTTTCGCACACGCTTCTTCGACCGCTGGAATTGTTCCTGAAATCACCAATTGTCCCGGGCAGTTGTAGTTTGCCGCTACAACGATCCCGTCGATTGATTTACAAATATCTTCCACAACATGGTCTTCCAATCCTAAAATGGCAGCCATGGTAGAAGGCACTGCTTCACAGGCAGCCTGCATAGCCAATGCTCTTTTGGAAACCAGGCGCAATCCGTCTTCGAATGAAAGTGTCTGGTTTGCTACCAACGCGGAAATTTCACCCAGTGAATGTCCGGCAACCATGTCCGGCTTGAAAGTGTCTCCCAAACATGCCGCCAAAATAGTGGAATGAAGAAAGATTGCCGGTTGTGTCACTTTCGTTTGCTTCAATTCTTCATCAGAACCTTCAAACATGATTTTTTGGATGTCAAATCCAAGGATTTCATTCGCCTGTGCGAATAATTTCTTTGCAAGATCAGAGGAATCATAAAGATCCTTTCCCATTCCTGAGAACTGAGCACCTTGTCCGGGGAATACGTATGCTTTCATAATTTGTTTTTTCGAGGTGGCAAATATAGTAAAAGTTTGAAGGGTTCAAAGTGTTTCAGCCGCGGCTGATTCAAAGAGCTCAAAAGCATTTACCTTTGAACCTTTAAACTATTTGAACAAAAAAAGCCCGGCACTGTTTCAGTGCCGGGCTTTTTTTATAATGAGTTATTAGTTCTTAACAACCATTTTCTTCGTAACAGTTCCTGTGCTTGTAGCAACATTTACCGTGTAAACTCCTGCAGAGAAGTTTGCTGTAGAGAAAGATACTTTAGAAGTTCCTTCAGCCACATTGGAAGAGTAAACTACTTTACCTGCAAGATCAACTACCGTAACTGCAGAAGCAGTTGTACCGCTTACTTCGATCGTAGCTTCGTCTACTACCGGGTTCGGGTAAATAGAAACGTTTGCAGCTGCATTTTCAGCAACAGACAAGGAAGCGTTGAAGTTCATACGTACCATTGGAGTGGAAGTAGAGTAGTACCATGTACCGGTGTTGTCATTTCCATCCAGGTAGAATGTAGTTTGTGCCTCAGAAATACCTGAAGTACCAACCACGAAATCGTCTGTAGCTCCACCGTCACCGTAAGAACCTGCTACCAACAGGTAAGAGTTACCGGCAAGCAATGGGTAAGAAGAAGTCAAAGGAAGAGTGATCATTGTTCCCAATTCCGCAGAAGTAACTGTATGCAAAGCTGTAACACCTCCGTAAACGAAGTTTCCTGTTCCGTCGATGGTATACAATGAACCGTAAATCTCACAGTTCGGAGTAGAAGTGGAAGCAACAAAGATGTCAACTCCTGTTAATGTAGCGTTTGCTGTGATATCGAAAATGTTACCCATTTCGTATCCTTCTCCTTGGTTGTAAGAACCAGCCTGAACTGTTTGCGCATCACGTGCATAAGTTGTTTGAGTGGTAGCGAAAGCCAAAGCCGGAGCATCGTTATCAGCCAGGTAAGCATCTGTTTGACCAGAAGCAGCAACACCTGTTACAGTATAGCTTGCAACGGAAGCAGCAGGTGTGAACGTAGCTGCGATATCAAATGTATCTGTTGAATTCGGAGCCAATGTACCTTGAGGGCTCATTCCTGAGTAAGCAGCAGAAGCGATAGCAGCGCTGAAAGTTACGTCAGACTGTGTCATAGCACCTTTGTTCTCAACAAGTCCTGCGAAATGGATCGGGTTGATCTGAGCGATCGGAGTCTGGTAGTACGGTAAACGTGGTCCCCATGTTCCTTCAACTCCCCAGTAATAACCTGTAGCAGCCAAATCGTAGTTGTCTGTTTCGATCAATTGTACATCGTCAACAGCCCAGAACCAGTCATAAGCACCTACGTAGCGGAAACCGATCTTTACGTTAGCCTGGTTTGCTGCAACAGTAGAAATGTTTACCTGAGCAAGTGCAGGGTTTGCAGAGTTCGTGTTTACTGCCATCGATGTGTTTACCTGGAAATCTGTCCATGTAGCTCCACCGTCATTGGAAACAACCACAAAATACAACTCCTGGTAGTGACGAGTCGATTGTTCGAAAATGATCGAAACGTTTGCTTTTCCTGAACAGTCAATAACTCCTGCTGTAACAATTTTGGAGTTTTGTGTTTGTCCTGATCCTGCAGCATCTGAGTTAATCAGAGCATATCCGTTTGCAGCTGTTGAGTGTCCTGCCGGTTTCAATGCTGTTACCGGAATCGCGTTTACGTCAGTAACAATTGCCCAATCTCCTAAAGTGTGAGCCGGTGACCCCGAAGCTCCCGCATTGGAAATAACCCAATCAGATGTAGTGGAGAAGTCGTTTTGCCAGAAAGGAAGCGCTTTCTCTAAATGATGAGTTGCCTTTGCCGGAACCTCACCGATGTTTTGGATTTTTTGCGCGCTGCGCAAGTTTTTGTTCATTAACTGAGCCGAAGCTGAACCTGCAATGACCAAAGTAAATAAGCCTAAGTATACTTTTCTCATAGTTTTTTTATTTGACGTAAAAATAAAGAATCAGTAATGAAATAAAAAATTTTCAGGGCTGATGAGTGGCAAAATAAGTGGATGACAGGTAAAGAAATGATCGTCAGGAAAATCCTGGAACGCCCGATTCTCCTAGTAAATAGGTGGATTTTAGAGGACTGTGGAAGGAGCGTATTAAAATGAACATTTATTATCAATTTAACATTTCATAATCGTAATAAATCTGAATCATTATGATAAAACACTTGTAAAAAGCTGTCCAGGTTGTTGTAAAGTGTGTGGTTCAAATTGATAAATAACTGGTCGTTTCCCCTGTGTTCCGAATTGAGTGTTTCGCAGTATTTTTCATAAATTCCTTCTGCTTTCGATAATCCCCGGATCAATTCCTCCAGGAAACGTGCATTGCTGGAATATTCCGGGTCATTCAACAACTTTTTCAAAGCTGCAATCGCCTTCCTGGCATTGGCCGCCAATACACTCGCTGAAGTAAAAGTATTGAGCCTGGTTCTTCTGGCATGCTGAAAATAGCGGTCTAAGTCTTGAATTATTTCTTCCATGTGGTTAAGTAAATGATTGAGGAAGCGAAATTACTCAGGTAGGTCGTAAGGTTTTTACGTGGGATGATTGAATTTAATAAAGGTTGCTCTGGAAAATAACAACGTAGAAAGTGCGTACAGGTACACTGTTTAAACCGAAAAATCCCGCAGGTGTAAACAGCAGCCATGGTATAAAATCAAAAAAGCCTCAATCCCGTATGTACGGGACCAAGGCTTAATCTCATGAGCTGGAAGCGCTCACTGTACTCGAAGCGGGACTTGAACCCGCACGACCAGATGGTCACAGGATTTTAAGTCCGGCGTGTCTACCAATTCCACCATTCGAGCATTTCTCGCACTGCGAGCGGACTTAAAAAAAATAATCCCGGTCGTTGAGCGGAGTCGAAACGCCGGGATTATTTTTTTAGAGCGAGAGACGGGATTCGAACCCGCGACCCCGACCTTGGCAAGGTCGTGCTCTACCAACTGAGCTACTCTCGCGTATTTCAATTACAATTCCTCTTTTGGAATCGGGTTGCAAATCTAATAATTCATTTGTTCAATTCGCAAGGTTTGCAGCACTTTTTTTCATTTTTTTTCGATTTCACTGCATGTCTCCGGGATGAAGCGGCGATTAACCTCCCGTTAACTTCTTGATTTCGTTTGATTTTATCCAGGCTTCAACCAGAGTGATTTATCTTTTTCGGTCATGAAGCAGTAGAACCCATTTCAAAATACAAAAAGCGGTTGTGAAGTAAATTTCTACAACCGCTTTTTCAGATTGAGGACGGTAAGGGAATAATGATTGGGTTAGTTGTTAAATGATCAAAGATGGTATCATGCTAACTTCGAGGTAGAGTCAATGGTTTTACGCTATCGACATCAAAGTCCTGATCCGTTAATTCAGAATAAAGCCTTTTGTTTTGCAAGAGTGTCAGAATATCCTCCCATGTGTCTTCTGAAATTATTATTTGTTCATTTTCAAATTCAATTTTCCAACCCTTTTTTTTGTTTATCTGTCGTAACTTCAATAAAAAATTGGAATCTCTGAAATGACCCAAGTTTCGAATGGTTGCAATTTTTCGAAGTTGCCGTTGATTATTTCCAACTTTTGTCTGAAGAAGTTCTAGATTTATAAATAATTTCAAAGTAGTAAACTCTTCATACAACTTAACCGCGTTATTAATCATTCCTTCACGAAAGTTCAGCCCATTCTCAAACCCTTTTTTTGAAAGTATAAATAACATTTCGTTGAAATAAAGAATATCAATATTATGAGCAATGCTAAATACATTTTCTTCTTGTAAATCTTCAAAACGATTTTCTTTAAAAAGAAGATTAATTAATCCCTTTGATTTTTTCATCTTCCAATTTTCAGGTAACGTACGAAATCCAACTAATCGGATACCTGCACGATTTCTAATTACGATCATGTAAGCCTTGGCTTTTACTAATTCCTCAACATTTTCAATAATGTCCTCTTCAGGATTTAATTCTTTTAGCTTCTCAAAGATTTTGTAAAAATCTGTTTCTTCGTATTTAATTGAGCGGACAAAATCTTCCTCTGGCTCAGGACAATCATAAGTATAATCATCAACACTTCTTGCCTTTGATACGTGAGTTACTACGACAGTTCTAAGTCGTTTTTCCAGTTTTTTATCGATTGGGACATATTTCACATCATAATGTGATATACGATCGCGTTTATACTCCTTAACAATGGCTAAAGAAACATTAGCATTATCATAATTTAAGCCTTTAAGATCTTTTAATAATTCTTTATTTGTCATCTTCAGAGTTGTCTTTTTCTGTTACAAAATATAAGAAGCGTGTTAAGCTCCTTAAGTAATAATTTTCCCCGATTTTCATTTCGTGTTTACTGATTATTATGGTTGAAGCTCTTTTTTGGTCAAACTCATATTCCAAATCGTACAAGTTGTATCCGGCAATCAGTAAAATTGGATTTATAAAGACTGATTTGCTTTTAATGGTTAGAAATAGCATTAAAAAAAGGAATATTGAGAGAGATATAACGTCTTCAATTTTGGATAAATCGAATCCAAAAAAGGACACTATGTATGGGATTGTGTAATTAATTAAATCCGAAGATCTGTTCTTTATCTCTAAAATTCTTACAGACATATTACCTGGTCTGATAGCAGATACTGTAAAAAACAATAATACAAGACTTAGCGTAGAAATTCCCAATAAACAAGAAATAGCTTCTTTATGCTTGAAAGAAAATGTTTGATTAAAATCGAAATCTTTCACTGCCAAAATGATGAAGAGTGGTGAGTATGCGCTAAAAAACAAAAGTATCGCAGTGAATATTTTAGGTTTCATCTATGAGATCTCCAACGTTGTTAATGCTTACTTAGAGTATCGATTATAAATCATACAAGTATTTTACGTGCTCGTTGATATAGGAGTTTAGTCCTAAGCCATTTACAGCACATCTTTTCATATTGTCAACATGAACTCTACCTGCCCTTCCTCGATTCGAATATGAATAGATTTTGGGATTTCCGTTAAATGCAACTCTGATATAATCAGTACCGATTTCATAACCGGAAACTCCTGAATTTCCAGATAAATTTCTATAACGCTCCATGTTTTTAATTTTCAACAAACATCACCAACTAAAAACATGCTCACAACAAATTCTTTCCCAAACGGCAATTCCAATTTCCGAAATGAAGAAATAGTACTGATAGGAGTAAAAAAAACAGGGACTAAGTTCGATTGAATCGGTTAGGGTCTTTCCGTCATTCGCTTCACTTCCCTTTTATAGGTAAGCGAGATGTTTAAATCGATTCCCGTGGTGAGTCGAACCGAATTTGCGGCAATATGCTCAATATGCTTTTTATTGACGAAGAAAGACTTGTGAATACGAATGAAGTCGGGATGATCTATTTGCTCGGCGACCTTCCCAAGATTCAACGAGATGTCCCATTTAGATCGATCCATAAAATGGATTTCGCAATAGGAACGGCCACCTTTCAAGTAAGCGACCTGATCGGGATGAAGCGATTTTCGTATACCGGCTTTTACTGTAAAAAAACGCAGCGTTTCTTTCTTTTCATCGGTAATTGCTTTTTCTGCTTCCAATAGTGCGTTACGAAGATTGTAACGGTCGATGGGTTTTGACAGGAATTTTAAAGAACCGGTTTTCTCGGCTTTATAATAAACGTCAAGTTCTTCCAGGCCAGTAAGATACAGGAAGGGAATTCCCTGTTTTTGCAATTCCTCCGATAAGTCAATCCCTGTCAGTTCTCCTTTGAGTTCGATGTCCACCAACACGAGTTGTGGTTTATTGCGGCGAATCAATTCCAGCGCTTCTTCATAGCTTTCGGCAATGCCCGTTACCTCAACAACGGGCTTCTCTAGCTTCTCCAGCTTTTCCTGTAGTTCTTCCGCAGCGAAAGGCTCATCTTCCACAATTAAAATTTTCATGCCGAGCTTTTATCCTTCCGTACGAAAATAGCGAAAATCGGTTCACACATGTCATTCGCTTTTCGAATGATTCCATTGCGGTTATAAAAAAGTGGATACCGGTCAAAAAAAACTCAAAATTAAACCTCTTGAAAATCAATTACTTGCATATTTCACAAATCGGTTCGACATAGTTTTTTTCTGTCCTACGATTTCTCCCGGCTGTTTACCAACCTTTGTCCTGTCAGTCGCCGGTAACGCTTCCCGATAGCTAAAGGAAGACAGGTGCACTACCGGGCCCCGGAACCCGGACCAGCTTCTGACAAATGCCTGCAATGCTTTCCCTTTCGGGAGAAGAGGCGACAGCAGAGCAGGCATATTCTCCCAACAGAATCGTTGTGCGGCATCCGCCAGTGGCGGGCAGGCTTCACAACAAGTTAAAAACAGTTTAAAAGCAAATTAGCATGAAAACAAATAAGTTCATGATCGCTTCCCTGTTGATTCTTGTGGGAATGGGAGCGCTAACAGTATCGTGTAAAAAAGAAGAGGTAAAAAGCCGAAAAGCTCAAATCATTGTAGAAAATGATCCTGAAAAAACGGGAGGAGACCACGACCCGATCATTCGTGTGAGGGTGAAAAAGAAATACACGCTGGTAGCCGTTGATAGTGCTGGTGTTGAGACCTACGAATACGGTACCAACCAGCAGATTAATCACGGTTACACCAATTCGTCGGGCGAATACGACCGCGAAGTTGCGTCCGGGATTTATTACTTCCGCGTAACTGCCCCGGGTGGAGAACCGCTCGTAACGGACACCGTCCATGTACACGACGATGTACAGGTAACAGTCCTGGTAGATTAAATAAGGATTAACACAGGAAAAGTCCGGGAGTTCCGAAAATGATCGGGATCCCGGGCTTTTTTATCAGAGCGCAATTGTCACCGCCGCCTTACACCCATTTTCATTGTGGTAAGTAACCACTCCATTAACCGAAGAAAGCAACTTACTGATGATGTCACGCCCTTTTACCGTTTTTGATTTTAATAGTTCTTCCGGTAAACCCGGGCCGTTGTCCTGTACTGTCAGTATGACGTTGTTATCGTGGCTTTTTAGTGAAATGGCCAGTACAGGTTTTGTTACACCTGCCAAACCATGCTCAATGGCATTGCAAATCAATTCATTCAACACAATTGCAATCCGCATTGCCTTATCATAATCTATAAAAATGCTGTCCAGTTCCTTTTCTAGTTGCAGGTCATTCTCTGCGGGCAACAGGTTCATCAGCAGTTCGGAAATCAAATGATTGAGGTAGGCATCCAGTTGCACATTCTTATCCCATTGTTCTGAATTCACAAGCAAATAGCCCTGTACCTTCGACATTGCCTCCAATCGGTGGATGTTCATATCCAAAACGCGTATAACTTCTTCATTCGATGCTTTCTTCCGGTCAGATCTCAAAATGCCGGAGAGCATGCTGAAATAGTTTTTTGTGCGATGACTCAATTCCTGGTGCAGGTGTTTGATTTTGTCCCGTTGAATTTCGGCCTGTCTTTGAAGGTCTTCTGCTTGTTTTCTGAGTATTTCCTCTTGTTTTTTCCGGCGTTGTGTCTGGTAAAATGCAAGTCCTGCGAATAGGGCTATTCCTCCAACCGCCACGAGCCAGCCGGTTAGACGTTGATTGCTCAGCCGATCGATCTTTGCCTGTTTTCTCCTGAGTTTTAATTCGGCATTTTTTCGCTCCACATCGTAGGAGATTTCCAGTCTTGCCAATTCCTTGCTGTTGAGTTCCTTGGTTACCTTTTCTTTTGTGGCCAGCAATTCACGATATTTCTCAACAACTTCGACACCGGGCCTTTTATTTTCGATCAGCGCTATTTCTCCTTGCAATGCATCCTGCAATAAGGTCCAATCGGAAGAAGTTCGCGCCATAGTCTGTGTCCGGTGATAGATTTCCATGGCTTTTTTTTCTTCGCCCAGAGAGCTGTAATAAGCCGCTAGGTAGCACATGCTCTCTGCTACTTTTGGTGAATTTCCGATGGTTTTACCAATCGTATAGGCATCGTGCAGGTAGCTATATGCTTTTTTGGATTCTCCGACAGCAATGTATAATTTTCCCAGTGAACATAAGGTGTTAATCAAATTCGACTGATTATCGAGCCCTTTTTTCTGACGAAGCGCTTCCTGTAAATAGATTTCCGCTTTGGCGTAGTGTTTCCATGCCAGGTGAACATCTCCGATATTATTATACGAATCCGCAATGCCCTTGGCGTATCTTATTTTTTCTCTTATCCGAAGAGCCCGTTCATGATAGGTCAGTGCCTTTTCGAAATTACCGAGGTCAAGCTGCATGACCCCGATCGAATTCCAGGCCGAAGCAAGCTCTTTCTGGTTACCGAGCCGTTCAAAATCCCGCGCTGAGCCAAGTAATTCCTGCATAGCTTTTTTGGATAGCCCGATTTCGTGATATACGAGTCCGAGATTGTGCAGCGCTCCTGCTGCAAGGCTGTCATTACCTGCCTTTCTGTATATTTCCAACTCCTGCAGGTACCAATCGATGCATTGCTTGTATTCGCCTGTTTGATAATAAACAACTCCAAGATTATTGTAAAAAACAGAACGTTCTTCGGGATCAAGCTTCTCAGGGATGATCTTCAGTGCTTGCTGCAGGAATACTTTAGCTTGTGGAATATCTCCATCCAGCAGGGATTGGCCGCCCTGGTCCAGTAACCGGTGAAACTTTGACTGGCCATTAGTTCCGGTAGACAAAACGAGCACAAATAAAAAGAGCAGGTAGCGGAGCATAATTTCAGTATTTTGGCAAATGTAATTAAACTTCGCCCATGAAAATTTTGATAGTTGAAGACGAACCTTTTGCTGCTGATGACCTGCACGGGAAACTTGAACAGCTTCAGCATCATGTTATTGCAATAGCAGAAGACTATAACAGTGCTGTAAAAGCCATCGAAAGCGAGATCCCGGATCTGGTAATTATCGATATCGGATTGAAAGGCGAACGGTCGGGAATTGACCTGGGGGGAAAACTGGCGGCAATGCACATTCCGCACATGTATCTTTCCGGAATCCAGGACATGAATACGTATATACAGGCAAAAAATACAACTCCGTTGCGCAATCTTGCGAAACCGATTGATCTGATCAATTTGCGGAACGCCCTGGATGTAGATTTGCCGGCACAGAAATTATCCCGTACAATCTATTTGATAACAGACGGAAATAAAGGTAAACAACGGATCAACCCCGATACGATCTGTTATATTGAAGCCGATGGAAGCTATTGCGGTGTTTACCTGGAGGATAAAATGTATAAACTGACGATCAACCTGAAAGCTGTTCTTCAAAAACTCGATTGGCCCGGTATAGTGCGCGTCAGCAAATCACATGCTATCAATCTTCAGTATGTCAAAAGCAAACTCGGGAATCGCCTTGAACTGACCAACGGTGTAAAAATAGATATCGAACCGAAATACAAAGAACAGGTATCCCTTTACCTGAAATCAATCTGATCTCTTAAAAGATTTTCGGGTTCACACAAAAAAAAAGGGTGGCCTCACAAAATTAAGTTGATTTTCAGATTCGATCCTTGTTCTCTTTAGAGCCTGATTCCAAACTATAACTTATGGCTCAACATTACGAACCGGATAAAATCATACAACTTGTGCAGCTTTGTTCCTGGAGGGAACGCACCGAAATGTCTCAGAACGGACAAATCGATCTTGCAAACAAACTGGCGCCGGAACAACAGTTCAACGATCGCTACATTGTAGATCTGATGACTGATGCACGTAAAGCTGTGAATGAAGGCTCCACCATCAAAAAAATTGAATCCAATATTAACGTGTTGCTGAACCATGCCGGGTTCAACAATTGGGATGCGTGGAAAACCGCCTTGCGCATACCGGGAAATTTTCTTTCCCCCGAAACTGAGCATTTTGACAATCCGGAAAAACAGCCTTTCACGATTGTTGTTCCGCAGCAGCTGGAAAAACAGCTGGTTCCGACCTTAACAGTTGTCCAAAAAACGACACCGATTGAACTATATGCTGCCAATGAGGCATCGCTGGTGGAATTGGCCAAACACGCCATTGGATTACTTGAAAACAAGGCTTTGATTATCTGTGCTATTCCCTTATCATGGAAAGACCAGGCCGTAAAAATGCGCCAGCCGGCATGGGGAGATTTTTCGGGAACAAAACGAATCCTTCCGGTATGGGTAGATACCGATGATGTATGGAATCCGGCCACGCCTTTCCTTCCCTCTGTGAAACAACCGCAATCTACGGCAGGGCTTCCGGGAATATTGACCGGGCTGTTATTCCTGGAAAACTACCTAAAACAGGATGCATCGGAATTACAGAATCAAACGAACCAACCTGCGCGAAGCGGTGGCCCGCAATTCAACCATTCTCCGGTTGGGTTCTACATGGAGGGAGGTGAGATCCATAATCTCGTTACGGGAGGAAATCAAACGATCAATAACCATTTCAACTAAATCTCCTGGATTAACTCCAGAATACCCAAAATAATCATTAAATCCAGAAAAATGCAGAATACTGGTTCGGGCGGCACTCCCTCATTAAAGCAAACGAATGTGTCCACTGGTACACAGACCATTAATAATTATCTATTATTGGGAGAGATAGATATAGCAATCGGAGTATTGCTGTTGATAATGAGCCCTTTTACGGTTATTTATCTGCCTTTTTCCATTGTATTGGTTGTTTCAGGTCTATCGTTAATCCTCCCGCACATATTTAAATGGCCCTTGAAAAAAAAGGTGAGAAATATAGTCCTGATTACTTTACTATTGCTAAACGTACCATTTGCCATTGCTTTTGGGAAAGAAAGATCCAGGCTGGAACAAAACAACAAGATTCAACTCTTAAATGAGCGGCAAGCTAAGTTGGATGAGAAACAGCGCATTGATGACCTGAATAGTTGTTTGCAACGGGTAGACAGCCTGTACCGAAAAGGAGAAATCGATCTTGCTTTGCTGGAGTTGGATAAAGCGGATCTTATGGCGGAAAAAGCTGCGGAAAAGGCGGATGTTAACCTGATCCGGATAGAAGTTTCTCTGGCCAAAACAAAGCAGCTGATGAAAAAACATCAGTACAACATGGCCGTTGATCTGCTTACCAGCGTGCTTGAACTAGATACCAGTAACACCCTTGTACTTTACCAACGGGCAAATTGTTTTGTCAAAATCAAACGTATAGAAGAAGCCGTAAAAGACGCAAAAAAAGCGATGCTTCTCGGTCATAGCGATGCAGGTAAACTGTACGATAAGATTAATCCGCTGAAAAAACGAATTGCCAATTACTGCACGCTTTGCAATGACGGTACCTATTCCCAGGCAACCGGACAAGGTGCCTGCTCATATCATGGTGGTGTAGCCAAATGGAATTACCCGGTTTACGAAATTTCGAGAAAATACGAATAACGAAAAAGAGTAATCCCTTTTGCATATAGAGCAATTAGCAAGTTTTAAATCTTACTTAATAATTACAATATGAAAAATCTGATCTTAATTAGCTCTGTAATCCTGTTCAGCTTTACAGGTTCTGTTCAATCTACTGTTTATATCTGTCTTAGTAAAGATGCTAAGAAATATCATTTCTCTCAATCATGCAGAGGTCTTCAAAAATGCACTCATACAATTAAAAAAACTACTGTAGAAGATGCGAAGAACAGAGGCTATACAGCTTGTTTAATGGAAAAATGATCGTAACTGTTTATATCCCTGCTTATTCATCTCAGGATAAAAAATTAAAATTACCCGCCCGTTAACTTCTTGATTTCGTTTAATTTCATCAAAGCTTCAACCGGCGTTAAGGTATTGATGTCGATCGAAACCAATTGGTCGTGAATTTGTTCCAGGACCGGGTCGTTCAGCTGGAAGAAACTCAATTGCATGTCGGAAGAATTGCCGGCGTGTACCACCACATCTTTTACCGATTTCACTTCGGCGGAGCGGTGGTTCAGTTCGAGTTGTTCCAGCATCAGTTCTGCCCGTTGAATGACTTTATTCGGCATACCGGCCAGCCTGGCAACGTGAATACCGAAACTGTGTTCGCTTCCGCCTTCCACGAGTTTGCGTAAGAAGATGATCTTTTGTCCCACTTCCTTTACGCTCACATTGTAGTTGTGGATGCGCGGGAATTGAACAGCCATTTCATTCAGTTCGTGGTAATGGGTTGCGAACAAGGTTTTTCCTTTGGCTTGCGGAAATTCATGGATGTATTCGGCAATTGCCCAGGCAATGGAAATTCCGTCGTAGGTACTTGTTCCGCGGCCGATTTCGTCGAGCAGGATTAAACTGCGGTCCGAAAGGTTGTTCAAAATGCTCGAAGTTTCGTTCATTTCGACCATGAAAGTGGATTCCCCGGAAGAAATATTGTCCGAAGCCCCGACGCGCGTGAAGACTTTGTCTACAATTCCCAATATAGCCGCATCCGCCGGAACAAAACTTCCCATTTGTGCCATCAGGACGATCAGGGCCGTTTGGCGCAGCAAGGCACTTTTCCCCGACATATTCGGACCGGTGATCATAATGATCTGCTGCTCTTCCTTATCCAGGTAAACGTCATTCGGAACGTATTCTTCTCCCGGTTTCAGCTGGCCTTCAATTACCGGATGACGCCCGTTTTTGATATCGATCACATAACTGTCGTTCACGGTTGGTTTCGCGTAATTCTTTCTCACAGCCAGTTCGGCAAAACCGGTCAAGCAATCCAGTTGGGCGATGAGGTAAGCGTTTCGCTGAATTTGACCCACGAAAGCACTCAGTTTCTGAACAAGTTCGAAATACAATTGCGCTTCAATGGTTGCGATCTTGTCTTCCGCCCCCAAAATTTTGGTTTCGTATTCTTTGAGTTCAGGCGTGATGTAACGCTCGGCACTTACCAGCGTCTGTTTGCGGATCCATTCTTCCGGAACTTTGTCCTTGTGCGTGTTCCGTACTTCCAGGTAGTATCCGAATACGTTATTGAAAGCCACTTTCAGGCTTGGAATTCCCGTTTTTTCGGATTCGCGTTCCTGCATGGCTTCCAGGTAATCCTTTCCGCTTTCGGAAATCGCGCGCAACTCGTCCAATTCCGCGTGCACGCCGTCTGCAATAACCGGACCTTTGCCCAGCATCACGGCAGGATCTTTCAACAGGTACTTTTCAACCGACTGGATAAATTCCTCACACGGTTCGATACGCTTCGAAAGCTGGTTCAGTAATTCGCTTTCGCTGTGCGAGCAGGCATCCCTGAGCGGAGTCATGTGTTCCAGGATGCGGGATAGCACGCGTAGTTCTTTCGGGTGAATTCTTCCCACGGCAACTTTGGAGATCAGGCGTTCCATGTCGCCGATTTCGCTCAGTTCGTGCTCGATTTCTGCCCGCAGGCTGCTTTTCTCCGCCAAATCTGCAACCGCATCGATGCGCCCGTTGATTTGCTCCGGGTGTTTCAGCGGCATCACGATCCAGCGTTTCAGCAAACGGTCGCCCATCGGGGTTTTTGTTCCGTTTACCACGTCAAACAAGGTTTTGCCGCCTTCGTTCAAAGGAGAGATCAGTTCCAGGTTGCGAATGGTGAAACGGTCCAGCCACACGAATTTTTCTTCTTCAATGCGCTGGATCTGGGTAATGTGCCCCAGTTTGTCGTGCTGTGTTTCTCCCAGGTAATGAAGGATTGCGCCTGCAGCAACAATTCCCTGTTCCAGGTCGTCCACACCGAATCCTTTCATAGAATTGGTCTGGAAATGCCCGGTCAGTTTTTCTTTCCCGAAATCGGCAGTGAAAACCCAATCGTCTAAGCGGAACGTATAATATTTGGTTCCGAAGAGTTCCTGGAAAAGGGTGTGTTTATTTTTTTGGTAAATGATCTCGCTGGGTTCAAATCCCTGGATCAGTTTATTGATGTATTCGGTATTTCCCTGCGCGGTGAAAAATTCCCCTGTCGTTACATCCAGGAAAGAAATCCCGTGAATGTCCTTCCCGAAATGAATGGCAGCCAGGAAGTTGTTGTGATGGCCGTCCAGGATCTTATCGCTGAAAGCAATTCCGGGAGTGACCAGTTCGGTAACTCCGCGTTTGACGATCGTTTTGGTCATTTTGGGATCTTCCAGCTGGTCGCAGATTGCCACGCGGTGACCGGCACGTACCAGTTTCGGAAGGTAAGATTCCAGCGAATGATGCGGAAATCCGGCTAATTCAATTTCGGAAGGCGAACCTGCACCTCTTTTGGTAAGAACAATTCCGAGTGTTTTGGATGCAGTCACCGCATCTTCCCCGAAAGTCTCGTAAAAATCCCCGACGCGAAAAAGCAGCAAAGCCTGAGGATGTTTTGCTTTAATCTCGTTGTATTGCTTCATTAAGGGCGTTTCTGCCGGATCTTTTTCTTTTTTTGACACGCAGGTATGAATTATGGAATGGCTCAAATTTACTATCAAAGAAGCAAGGAGCGCAATTTTTGTTTTTCATAGTTTTCAACATTCTGCAATTAGGAGTTGAATCACTAAATGCGTTCAGACGGTTTCCGGGAAATCAGAATGAGCCCAGTCCCCAGGCAAGCAGTACCAAAAGGGCAACGAATGAAATGGTAGCAGCTGAGGCGATCAACCCGAAATAACCGAAGGAATTCCGGCGGTACTTGGATCTGTCTCTGCGGTATTTGTCTACGGAAATGATCCCGAATATCAGGGATAACAGGATCATAAATCCGGCCACTACAAAGAAATAGGGTGAACTTAAAAGTACGATGCCGATAATTGCCAATGCAAGGGAACAGAAATAGAGCCCGAATGACATGACGCCAAAAAGCTCGAATTCCGGTTTGTTTTCCGTTTCCCAATCGTCTTTTTCTTGTTCTTTAGGAGTGGAAGCTTCAGTTTCCGATGTTCCGGGTTGGTCCGTACGAATAGTTGGCTGTTTTTCAGAGGAAGTAATCGGTTCGGCAACCAGTTGCTGAGGTTGCGTTTCAGGCAAATGGGTGTTTACCGGTATTTCATTTTCCGCAACCGGATCAGTTGTAACGGGATGGTTGGCTAAATCCGGTTCGTGCCGGTTTGCGGAAACCGGGATTTCCGTTTCGTCTTTTTCTTTCTGAGGAATCTTTTTTTTCCATTCGATGCTGTAGCCGGGTTGAAATAAGCGTTTTTCAATGGTGCATTTCGCTACAAACAACGAAGTAAAAACAAGTAAGAGAACAGGAACAAATCTTTTCATGTGATAGTGGATTGAAGAGTACCTAATTTTTAATAAACCGCTGAAACTGTTTTGTTCCATTCCTGCTCACTACCAGCAAGTAATTGCCTCTGCTCAGTAACGAAATATCCATTACGGATGGTGTTGTGCTTGTAAAAACACAGCGTCCTGAAATTTCATAAACTTCCAGCAGGTCGTAAGTGGAATTATTCAGTATCAATTCATCGTTTACCGGGTTGGAGTGAATGAGGTGGTTGTTCTCAGAAGCATTTTCGGTAAGCCCCCAGCTACATGCAGAAACAGGTAGAATGGTGACAATGTATTTAGCGGTATCTACCGGGCAGTTAGTATCGGATACGTGATAGAAATAGGTGTATTGTCCCGGAAATTGGAGTGAAATAATCGTATTCGTCATCGTATCACCCATCGGATCAATGAATATGCCGGTTGTATCGGCATCTGGCGATCTGAGGTTTGCAAGATCGAAGACTTCGTTGGGGCAATAGGTTGCTGCAGAATCCTGACCGGCAGTCGGGCATTGTGCAACTGACAAATTACAGAAAGAGATGGATGTTATTAGTATCAGGATGGTTTTCATACAGTGAAAATAAATGAATCGGATTACTTGTGCAAAAAAAATGATGCAAATAGGTATTTTTGCCCCATGAACCGGAAATTGAAATTGTGGGAACTCGAACGAGTTGATGAAGAGACATTTAAAGGCCAGGAGAAATTCCCGCTGATCGTGATCCTGAATGATATCCGGAGCCTGAACAACATCGGTTCGTTTTTCCGCACGGCCGATGCCTTCAATGTGGAAAAAATCTACCTGTGTGGAATTACAGCCCAGCCGCCACACCGGGAAATTCATAAAACAGCTTTGGGCGCAACAGATACCATTGACTGGGAATACCGGGAAAATATCGATGAACTGGTTGCTGAACTCAGGCAGCAGGGAATAGCGGTTTGCAGTATCGAACAGGCGGAGAAGACGGTTTTGCTGCACGAGGTCCGGGCACTGAACGATTCCAAATTCGCACTCGTTTTCGGAAACGAAGTAGATGGCGTGGACCAATCGGTGATAGACGCTTCCGATTACATCCTCGAAATTCCGCAGTTCGGCACCAAACACAGTCTGAATGTTTCCGTATGCGCGGGAATTGTTTTGTGGGAGTTCGCGAAGAAATTTATTTGAATTGAAAATTGATAATTGAAAAGTTTGGAAATGTAGGTGGAATGAACTATTGAGTACCCGCTTTTCAATTGTTCATTTTACATTTTCAATTAATTATCGGTTCATAAAGCGCATAAGTCAGCGGGTTGTCTTTTCGGTAGAACACTTGAAAAGAAAGAATTTTCAGCGGTTTTTTATCCCTGTTCCAGATAAATGTGTTCAATGTCGGTTTTTCGAATTGCCGGTACTTCAGATCAATAAACTTGATCGATTGCACGAGTGTAACCGTGCTGTCTTTCAGGTTGACCGTGTGCCTGGATACCGGTGTGTCGCGGTACATGATCGTCGAATCGGGAGATTGGATATTCAATACCAATAAAGGTTCCTGCTTCAAATCCGATAATTTGAGTTTCACCACCACATCCACCAGGTCGGAAGGCCTTTTCACCAGTTTATTCAACTCTTTGGAGTAACCCGGGCCCCATTCTTCGTTTTTTTCGAAATGATAGCTGCCATCATACCATTTGCCCGGGTTGTAGCCGTTAAATAAATCCTTGTTTTTGGCAATGTCAGCAAGCGGTTTTTCGCTGGGCTGTCCTTTCGACAAGCAAAGGGTGGAAGCAGAAAAATAATTCTTCTGCCAGATAATGTGCGGGAATTTTTGAAGCACCATTGCCCGGTAATTCGGAGGCAGGGAGGAAGTAGCAGCCAGGTAGAATACCTCGCAACCGGATTTCTCTTCCAGCAATTTCTCCAGGTCCTTTTCGGTAAATTCCGGCACAGTAAAGAATTTCACTTTTCCAGGAATATGGAAATCACCTCTTTCGGAATAAAAACGCGTCTTGGGTTCGTCCGAGAAAATGAGTGCATAGCCCGGTTCTTTGTCTACGTTTATGACATCCAGGACCAGTTGGTTGAATGGAGTTTTGTAAAAAACGGTGTAATACTGCCGCTGGAAGATCAGCACATACGTGTTTAGTCCCATAATGACCAAAAGGAGCGTTACATTCATGCGTTTGGTTTGCTCCTTCGCCCAGCCGAATAAGAAAATGAGCAGAAACGGATAGGCAAAAATAAGCACGGAAGTTTGCAGTACGGGCGCTACGTAGATCGAATAAAAATAACCCACGGCATACGTTGCAAAGAATAACATTCCAGCGAAAAGAATGGCTTTCGAACGGCGTTTTTTAATCGGTGATTGAGTCCCGAATGTTTCAGGAAAGCCACCTTTGAAAATTGTCCATGCAATAATCCCGGTATACAGAACAACCACTAAAGCAGAGAACTGGAAAATGTAGTAGATGTAATGCGGTAAAAAAGAAGGTTCTGGTTTTCCGAGCCAGCCGGCCAGACCGCCCATTTTGAGTTGGGCCGCCAGGATGGTGAAATGAGGTGAATACAGAACCACCGCAGAGAGGCAAAGCAGCAGATACTTCCACAAAAAATCCCGGAACGTATAGAAGATCCCGAAGATTCCGATAAGTCCTGCCGTGAGCATACTGAAATGGTGATTGTAGGCACAAAGCGCCGCTGCAATCGGGAACCAGATGAGGTGTCTGCGGGCATAATTCTTAAATAACACGATTTCTCCCCAATGCCAGGCAAACCACAACGTGAAGAAAAATCCGGAAGTGTAAGGCCGCGCAATCTGGCTGTACATCAAAGGATATTGGCTGGTTGCAAGAATGGCGGCTACAATGAGTCCAACCGTTACATTCGACCAGCGCTTCCCGATCTTATAAGCGAAATAAACTCCTCCGACCCCGGAAAAGATGAACGGAAGCTTGACAATCCATTCGGAAGTTCCGAACAAACCGGTCCAGTAATAAAGGAAAACCTGCACAAAAGCCGGGTGGCCGTCAATTTTCACGCCTTTGGCAATTAGTTCGCTGAAAGAATCGAACCGGGTGCGCAACAATCCGCTGAGTTCGTCATGCGTATATGGAATGGAAAACAGGTCGTAGCATCTCAAAATAAGCGCCAATAAAAGAATTCCAATGATGACGGAATGTTCTTTTATGAAATTCGAAAAACTTTTTTCTGCTGCTTTACTCACCTGAATGCTTTTAGCAAAAATAGCAAAGCTTACCTATTACTGTTTGAAAATATCTTTGTTCGAAAGTTCGGCACTTAGAAAAGTATCCAAAGAACCCAGCTTATCGAAAAGATGGACCTGGTATTGACCGTTCTCCAAAAGAGAAATTTCCAGGTTGATAGTTTTGCTTCCCAGACCGGTGGGGGCAAGGTAGAAACTTGTTGTTTCTACTGTTCCTGATTTCGTAACCGCATAGTCTTTTACTGCTCCCTGGTAAAAAGTGACTTTGCCGCGGCACCGGTAATTGACTACAGCTTCGCCATTTTCTATCTGAAGGTAATTCAGATCATTATCCATAGGAAATTCCTTGGGGTTTCGTGCACCTTTCACGCTGTTGAGCGAATAGACACAATTCTTGATTTTCGGCTCCTGGGCTTGTGATGAAAAACACCAGATTAAGAGGATAAAGGCTGTAATTGATTTCATGGTTGAGTATTTTGAAAGTACTGTGTTAAAGTAGGGATTTAGCAGGAAAGTAAAGCTCAAAATACCTTATTTATACTAATTCTATTTAAGAAACAATCCGTATTTTTGTGCTACTTTTAATAGAAATAATGATTGAAACTGATATAATTATAATTGGTGCGGGTCCGGTGGGGCTTTTCACTGTTTTTGAAGCCGGATTGTTGAAATTGCACTGTCATTTGATTGACTCTTTGCCTCAACCGGGCGGACAATGTTCTGAAATTTATCCGAAAAAACCGATTTACGATATCCCGGGATTTCCTTCCGTATTGGCGGGAGACCTGGTCGATAATTTAATGGAGCAGGCAGCACCGTTTAAACCCGGATTTACTTTGGGGGAAGCTGCAATGACCATCGACAAGACAGACGACGGAAAATTTATAGTAACTACCGTAAAAGGAACCAAACATTTGGCGCCTATCGTTATGATTGCCGGTGGATTGGGAGTTTTCGAACCGCGTAAACCACCTATTGCGAATATCGCAGACTTTGAAGACAAAGGAATTGAATACATTATCAAAGATCCGGAGTTCTACAGGGGAAAACGCTGTGTAATCGCAGGTGGTGGAGATTCCGCACTGGATTGGTCGATCTTCCTGGCAGAAAAGAAAATTGCCAAAGAAGTGGTACTGGTTCACAGAAGTGCTTCTTTCCGCGGACATTTGGACTCCGTTCAGAAAGTGATCGATATGGCCGGGAACGGTCAGATCAACCTGATTACAGAAGCCGAAGTAGTTGGTGTGGAAGGCGACGGAGCTTTGACTCATGTGAAAATCCAGCACAACACGCAGGGCGAGATTATCCGCGAAACCGATCACTTCATTCCTTTGTTCGGGTTGAAGCCGTCATTGGGACCCATCGCTGACTGGGGACTGGAAATCGAAAAGAACGCTATTAAAGTAGATACATTGGATTATTCCACGAATATCCCGGGAATTTATGCCATCGGTGATGTGAATACCTATGAGAACAAGCTGAAACTGATCCTGTGTGGTTTCCACGAAGGAACATTGGCCGTACAGTCCGCATTTGCACGCATTCATCCGGATAAGAAGAACATTTTGAAATACACCACAGTAAACGGGGTGCAAGGATTTTAAGTAAGGGCGGAAAATTTTCCGCCCTTACTTTTGGAACAATTTTTGGTTTAATGAAACGTTAAAAATAAGTAAGGACGCGATGCTTCGTGTCTCTGTAAACAAACAGAATTAAATCAGACAGTATGAAAATCAGTATCGCAATTGCTTTAATTATAAGTACGGGTTATTTGTCAAATGCCCAGACCCTGGGGAAAATCGTTACCAAAGGAAAAGAAACCATCAGCGGCGGAACATCCACATCGAAACCGTCATTGACGAACGATGAGGTGGTGAGCGGTTTGCGGGAAGCATTGACGACCGGTGCCAAAACAGCGGCCGGCGCAGCTCAGAAGATGGATGGATTTTACAAGAATCCGAAGATCTTTATTCCATGGCCGGCGGAAGCAAAAAACATGAAAGATAAATTGGTGATGCTGGGAATGCAGAGTCAGGTAACCCAATTTGAAGAATCTGTGAACCGTGCGGCAGAAGAAGCTTCCAAAAGTGCTTTCGATGTGTTTGCCGGGGCAGTAAAAGGAATGTCCGTTTCCGACGGATTCGCTATCCTGAATGGGGGCGATACGGCAGCAACTCATTTTTTGCGCGAAAAAACAACCGTTAGTTTGACCGAGAAATTCAAACCGATCGTAAAAACGGCAATGGATAAAGTGCGCGTGACGGAATACTGGAATCCGTTGGTGACAAAATACAACAAGATCCCCGGAGTAACTAAGCAAAATCCGGATTTGGAGGCTTACGTAACAGCAAAAGCAATTGATGGATTGATGATCCTGATCAGCGAGCAGGAAGCTAAAATCCGTAAGGATCCGGCAGCACAGGTAACAGACTTGTTGAAACGGGTATTCGGGAAAAGCTAAAAACTAGTTAAACACCCGGGAAATGAATATTCTTTCGGGCTTAATGCCTAATTTTGTAAAGCGATCAATTTGATCGCTTTACTTGTTCAAAGGGTTCAAGAGTTCAAAAGGTTAAATTGAATGATTGAACTTTTGAACGTTTTAAACCGTTGAACTTATTTTAAACATGAAAAGCATTACAGTTACAGAATTGAAAGCATGGAAAGACGGAAACGAAGATTTCCAGTTAATCGACGTGCGCGAACCGTATGAAAATGATATTTGTACCCTGGACGGGATTTTAATTCCAATGAATGATATTCCGGCTCAATTCGGTCAGATCGATCAAAACAAAAAAGTGGTCGTTCATTGCCGTTCCGGGAAGAGAAGCGCCAATGTGATCGCTTTCCTGGAGCAACAGCACGGGTTTACCAATTTATATAACCTCGAAGGAGGAATCCTGGCCTGGATCGAAGAAGTGGATCCATCCATGGAAGCTTATTAATGTAAAATTGAAAATTGACAATTGAAAAGCTTCTCTACTTTTTAATTAATCCATTTTCCATTCTCAATTATCCTTGAATCGCAAAACGATCAATACCGTTATTATCCTTGGAATACTCTCTTTGCTGAGTGTTCTGAGCATTCAATTGTTTTGGATTCACAAAACGAATGAGGCGCAGCGCTTGACAGTCCAGATCCAGGAACGCGAAGACAGTCTGAACCTGAAGCAGTTTTCAGAACGGGCACACATTGCCTTGCGTGATGTATTGGAGCAGATCAATACGAAAGATGATATCAGTGCAAATCTTTATGGTGCGGTAAAACAGATTCGTCCGAATTACTTTTCGGTAGACATTGAAGAAGAATTGCATCCGTATTACCTGGAACAGCTGTTGAAACGGGAATTTGATAATCAAAGCCTCAACCAGGATTTCGTTTACGGGATTTATGATTGTTATTCGGATTCCATAGTTTTCGGGAACCTGATCAAATACACCAAGGATTCCTCTTATTCCGTAACGAAAAATGATTCCGTAGGGAAAACTTCCAATCAGTTGAAATGGAAGAATGACGGGCATTATTTTACGGTACTTTTCCCGAATGTCAGTTCTGATTCCATTGAAGTAGAGAAAACCGATTTTTATCCCTGGTTTTACCTCGTAGTGCTTTTGCTGCTCTTGTTTTTGTTCTTTGTATTTACATTGAATGTGATCCTGAAACAAAAACGCCTTTCGGAAGTGAAAACGGATTTTATCAATAACATGACGCATGAATTGAAAACGCCGATTTCAACGATCGGTCTTTCCAGTGAATTGCTTTTGAGAGGAAATTTCAAAGAAGATCCGGACCGCTTGCACCGCTATGCCGAAATTATTTACAAGGAAAATAAACGCTTGGAAAACCAGGTGGAGCGCGTGTTGAATGTGGCTAAAATGGATCGCGAAAAGCTCACGTTGAAGAAGGAATCGTGCTCTATTCACGATTTGATCCTGGAAGCCAAGGAAAGTTTTGATATCAATCAGACCGATCAGGGCGGTGAGATCGAATTGTTGCTGGATGCACAGCGAGAAACGCTGATGATGGACGAGGTGCATATCACAAATGTGATTTACAATTTACTCGACAATGCGGTTAAATATTGCAATACCGTTCCGCACATCGACATTCGTACCTGGGACGATCAGCAATACTTTTACCTGTCGATTACAGATAACGGAATAGGGATGAAACGCGAGGATCTGAAGATGATCTTTGACAAGTTCTACCGGGTTCCGACCGGGAATTTGCACGACGTGAAAGGTTTTGGTTTGGGGCTTTATTACGTGAAACTGATTGTAGAAGAGCACGGTGGAACGATCCAGGTGAAAAGTCAGCCGGGGAAAGGAACAACCTTCCAGTTGAGGTTTCCTTTGAAATAATTCCCGCTATCTTTGCATGAATTCATAAATTCACTTGTTTATAAATTTGTGAACAGATTTAGGTTCAATTCTTTGATATTCAGTTTGTTTAATAATAAAAGGAGCTAGGAGAAATCACATGCAAGCGCTTATTGATCGCATTTTTTCCATTCAAACGGAACAGGAGTTTAATGACTGTGCCCTGGAAGTGTATCGCTTCCAGAAAGAGTACGTTCCTGTTTACAAAACATTCCTGGAACTGATCAATAGGCCTGAACCGACTCACTATTCCCAAATTCCCCATTTGCCGATCGCTTTTTTCAAAACCCATCAGATCATTGCGGATGGAAAGCCGGTTCAGCAGGTGTTTAAAAGCAGCGGAACAACCGGAATGGTTAGAAGTACCCATTTTGTAGCGGATGTTTCCATTTACGAACGTTCATTCATTCCGACTTACGAACAGTTTTTGGGCAAACTGGAAGACCAGATCATTTTTGCCTTATTGCCGAATTATGTTGCTCAGGGAGAATCGAGTTTGGTGTACATGGTGGATAAATTGATTGTCGGAACAAGAAATAATCTGTCGGGGTATTATCTGGAGAGCCCCGAAAGTTTGCTTCGGGCAATTTCGGAAGGAAGAAAATCCGGGAAGAAACTGGTGCTGTTCGGTGTTTCCTATGCCTTATTGGATTTGGCAGAAATGAAACCAGATCTTCGGGATGTAACGGTTATCGAAACCGGCGGAATGAAAGGAAAGCGGAAAGAAATGACCAAAGACGAAATGCACCGGGAACTCATTGCCGGATTCGGTTGTGAGTACATTGCTTCGGAATACGGCATGTGTGAATTGCTTTCCCAGGCCTACAGTGACAAAAACGGAGTATTTGAATTGCCGGCCTGGATGAAAATTTCCCTGCGGGAAGTCAATGATCCTTTTGAGTTGGTCGGGAACGATAAAACCGGCGGAGTGAACGTGATGGATCTGGCAAATATCTATTCCTGTGCCTTTATAGAAACACAGGACCTTGGTCGCGTAGAAGGAGGAAAATTGCGCCTGATGGGACGTTTTGATCATTCGGATATCCGCGGATGCAACCTGCTTGTGGCAGAAAGTTAAAAGGGTCAATGAACAACCGTTCAAAAACTATCAGAATAAACAGTTGAACGGTCCGATCGAATACTAAAAAACCATAATTCGCAATTGGACATTCGTAATTCGCAATTCGTTTAGTATTTTTGATAGTAAGTCATATTTAAGTAAATGGATTCAGCAATTCATCATATTATCCGCACGCGTTCCGTAGAATTATTTGATAAAGTCAAGGCGTATCGCGAACACATGCATCAATTTCCCGAATTATCTTATTCGGAGTTTAATACGATGAAATTTGTTGCCGGACAATTGGATAAAATCGGTATTCCTTATCAACAGGAAGTAGCCGGAACAGGCATTTTGGGTATTATCCGCTCGGATAAACACCAGGAAGGGGATTCCTGCATCGGTTTGCGTTCCGAACTGGATGCCTTACCGATCACCGAACAAAACAATTGTGCTTACAAATCTACGATTGACGGTGTGATGCATGCCTGCGGGCACGATGTGCATACTGCCATTTTGCTGGGTGCTGCTGAAATTATCTGGGAGAATAAAGAACAATTGAAACATCCGGTGAAGCTGTTTTTTCAGCCGGGAGAAGAGAAAAACCCGGGTGGAGCTTCATTGATGATCGCAGCCGGCGCATTGCAAAATCCTCCGGTGCATGAACTATTCGCGTTGCACGTTTTTCCCGAAATGAAAACCGGGAATGTCGGGTTCAGGCCTGGCTTGTACATGGCTTCCTGTGATGAGATTTACATTACCATCAATGGAAAAGGCGGTCACGGTGCAACTCCGCATCAGACCATCGATCCGATTATGATCGGGGCGCAATTGCTGACCGGTTTGCAGCAGATTGTCAGCAGGAAATGCGACCCGAAAGTTCCGTGTGTTTTGTCTTTCGGTCATTTTGAAGCGCTTGGAGCAACGAATGTGATTCCCGAAAAAGCAATTCTGAAAGGAACTTTTCGTACCATGAACGAAGACTGGAGAAAAGAAGCCCTCGACATGATTGCCAAACATGTTCATTCCGTGTGTGAGCAATTCGGCGCAACGGCCGACTTGGAAATTTCTGTCGGCTATCCTTATTTGGAAAACGATCCTGTTCTGACCGAAAAAATGACCAAACGAAGTGAATGGTTCTTCGGAAAAGAGCACGTGGAAGAATTGCCTATCCGGTTGACTTCCGAAGATTTTTCATTCTACGCACAGGAAATTCCGGTGTGTTTTTTCCGTTTGGGAGTCCGTAACGAAGAATTAGGCATCATTTATGGTGTGCACCATCCGAAATTTGATATCGACAGCAAGGCTTTGGTTGTAGGAATGCAGGCCATGTGTTTAGCTGCTTTTGAATAAGACTATGAAGAATTGGTTGTTTTTAAGTTTGATGCTACTGATGCTTGCTTCCTGCGGAGATGAGAAAGAAGTGCATGAAACGGAAATCTATCAGATCCGGGCGATCGGTACACTTTCCACCATGGAATATACCCTTGGAAAAGTCATTCATTGGGATGACAAAGGAGAATGGTACACATTCGGCGACCGCAAGATACTTCTAAGCTGCAAGGCAGTTGTGAAAGCGGGCGTGAACCTGGGTGCGATCAAAGAATCGGATATTGAGGTGAAAGGAAATCAAATTACTATTCAGCTTCCTCCTCCCGAGATTGTATCTTTTGAAATGGACCCGGATTTGGTTCGCACGGAAATGACGGATGTCAATGGGTTTCGCTCGGATTTTTCGCAGGTAGATAAATCAAAAGTGCTCCAAAAAGGAGAAGAATCCATTCGCAAAGACCTGAAGAAACTAAACATACTCGATGAAGCAGAGCAAAATGCAAAGATTTTCATCATTGATTTTTACAAGAACCTCGGATTTGAACAAGTAATCGTACATGAAACTCCAAAAGATAAAAGAAATACAAACGTTGATCGTTAGATTGGTGATTGTAGCATTGATAGCCTTTGGTGGATACTGGGTTTATCAATTGTTTTTCAAAAGGCCGTCCAGCGATGAAATTGTTTTGGAGGATACTCCGCTGAAGGTTGAGCAAATTCGTTCCATCCTGGAATTGAATACCCTGAAGTTCCAGGACGAAACAGTGGTAGATTCGGTGGAATACTACAAATCCGATAGTGAAGTGATCTGGGGAACTTTTGATAAGCTGACAGATCCGAACCAATTCAAACATGGATTACATCCAAGCAGTGTGAAAAGACGGTTGACATTGATCGTAAGAGGAGAATTGTTATATGGTGTTGATCTGAAAAGAAAGGATTTTCAGTTTTTGGAGAAGGACGATACATTGACTATTGTTATTCCTCAGCCCGAACTGCTTTCCGTTTCGATCAATCCGAAAGGCACGGAAGTATACCTGGAGAACGGGGATTGGAAGGATTACGAGCGGGCTGGTCTGCAGCGAAAAGCACGTAATAAAATGATTGCTTCCGGTGAACGGTTGAAATTACCTGAACGGGCAAAAGCTCCGCTTGAAAAAGTGTTGCGGGCCTTGGTGAAAACCGACAAAACGCTGGTCATTAAATTTGAAAATTAGAACACATTCATGAAAGTATCATTGGTTGTTGCAATGGACAACGCACGCGGAATAGGAAAGAACAACGATTTGATGTGGCATTTGCCGGCGGATATGAAGTTTTTTAAAGAAACTACAACTGGTCACATCATTGTTACAGGCCGCAAGAATTACGATTCTATCCCGGAACGTTTTCGTCCTTTGCCCAACAGGGAAAACGCCGTTCTGACAAGGAATGCGGATTACGAAGCTCCCGGAGCGCATATTTTTTCTTCCCTGGAAGCGTGCCTGGAGCATTACCGGAATGAAACCGAACGAACGGTTTTTATTATCGGTGGCGGACAGATCTATAAAGAAGCAATGGATCTGGGTGTGTTGAATGAAATGTTTATCACACATGTGAATCATACTTACGGAGCGGATACTTTTTTTCCGGAATTTGATGAGGCTGAGTGGAATGTGGAAACCGTTTTTGAATACGCAGCAGATGAGAAGCATGCGGTGAGTTTCCAGGTGAGAAAGTACAGCAGAAAATAGGTTTGTTCGTGATATAACGAAAACATGATATCATGTTTTCATGTGAATAGGATATCGTGATATCATGATGTTTTGTTGAAACATTTCCCCATTTTGTTCAAAACCGTCTTGTACTGCCACTCCGCATTAACTAACTTTGCATGTTATGAAATTGTGCATTGCCGAAAAGCCCTCCGTAGCTCGTGATATCGCAGAAGTCATTGGTGCAAAACAGCGTCATGATGGCTTTTACGAAGGAAACGGTTATTGGGTAACCTGGACTTTCGGGCATTTGTGTACGCTCAAGGAACCGCACGATTATCACGAGAAATGGAAATACTGGAAACTGGAAGACCTTCCGATCATTCCGGAGAAATTCGGGATTAAACTCATAGAAGATTCCGGTGTTAAAAAACAATTCTCCATTATTGAAAAATTGGTTTCTTCCTGCGAAGAAGTAATCAACTGCGGCGATGCCGGGCAGGAAGGAGAATTGATCCAGCGCTGGGTGTTGTCCAAAGCAAAATGCAGGGTTCCGATGAAACGCCTGTGGATTTCATCCCTGACGGAAGAAGCGATCCGCGAAGGTTTCCAGGCGTTGAAAACAGGCGAACAATACCAGAATTTATATGCCGCAGGAAGTGCACGCGCAATCGGTGACTGGCTGTTGGGAATGAACGCTACGCGCTTGTTTACCAAAAAATTCGGGCAGGGGAAAGCAACCTTGTCGATCGGCCGTGTTCAAACTCCAACTCTGGCAATGATCGTAACACGTCAAAAAGAGATCGATGCATTCCGTTCGGAAGAATATTGGGAATTGAAAACCATTTATCGCGAAACGGAATTCTCCGCTTCTATCGACCGTTTGAGAACGCAGGAGAAAGCCGATAAAGGATTGGCTTACTTGCAGGAACATCCGTTTGAGATCACTTCATTCGAGCAGAAAGAAGGAAAGGAAGGAAATCCGCGTTTGTTCGATTTGACCTCTTTGCAGGTTGAATCCAACAAGAAAATCGGGAATTCCGCTGAAGAAACGCTGAAAATCGTTCAGAGCCTTTACGAGAAGAAATTGGTAACTTATCCGCGGGTTGATACCACGTATTTGAGTGAAGACCTTCATCCGAAGATCGAAGGAATCATGAAAGGGCTGACTTATTATTCCCGGTTCACGGAATCCGTTTTGGCGAAACCCATTCCGAAATTGAAAACCGTTTTCGACGATAAGAAAGTAACCGATCACCACGCGATTATTCCTACCGGAGTGCAGCCGAGCGGTTTGAGCCATCCGGAGCAGCAAATCTACGACATGATCGTGCGCCGGTTCATTGCGGCTTTCTACCCGGAGTGTAAAGTTTCCAGCACCACCGTTCTTGGAAAAGTAGGGCAAATCGAATTCAAAGCAACGGGGAAACAAATCATTGAGCCTGGGTGGCGCGTGGTTTGGGAAGAAACCAAAGAATCGGATGCCGACGGAAAGAAAGCGGCTGAAAAGCCGGAACAAACCATGCCTCATTTCGAAGAAGGCGAAAGTGGTCCGCACCAGCCGTTTATTCACCAGGGAAAAACCAGTCCGCCGAAACCTTACACCGAAGCAACTTTGCTCAGGGCTATGGAAACTGCCGGTAAGATGGTGGATGATGAAGAGTTGCGCGACATGATGAAGGAAAACGGGATCGGCCGTCCTGCAACCCGTGCGAATATCATCGAAACCTTATTCAAGCGAAAATACATTGAGAAAAAACGCAAGAACCTGATTGCCACAAGCACCGGGGTCGGTTTGATCGATACAATCCAGAACGAATTACTCAAAAGTGCGGAGTTGACCGGACAATGGGAACGGAAACTGCGTTTGATCGAAAAAGGAGAATATGACCTGGAACAGTTCAAGCGCGAGTTGATGATCATGGTGCGCGAGTTGACCGATGAGGTGATCTTTTCACAAGCTCCTGTGCGGATCCAGTTGCATACAGATCAGCCGGTTGCAGTTGTGAAAGAGAAGAAGGAACGCAAGAAAGCCGAAAAGCAAAGCATCGAAGAACTGGATTGCCCGAAATGTAAAGCTCATAAACTCATGACCGGGAAAGGGGGAGTAGGCTGCAGTAACTTTAAGGTTTGCGGGTTTATGGTACCATTTGAGCTTCTAGGAAAAAAACTGACCGACAAACAATTGACGGACCTGATTTCCAAAGGAAAAACCGGGAAAATGAAAGGTTTATTGATTCCCGGATCCCACCAGGTTATAGAAGGGGCTATTTCCCTGGACGAGAATTTCAATATTACGGTCGTTTAAGAAGGCCGGGAAAAAAGGTGTTATCGTAATATCATGATATCCTATTCACATGAAAACATGATATCCTATTTTCATTATATAACGAAAAGCATTTATACGTGCATCAGTCGCTGCATCAACAAATCTTTCCGTGATTTGGAAACCGGGATCTGAGAACCGTTATCCAAAACCAGCATGTTGTATTCCTTCTGGAATTTCTTGATATACTTCAGATTCAATAAAAAAGAATGGTGCACGCGCATGAATTTCGACTCCGGAAGCATCGTTTCGAAAACCTTTAAGTTCTTCGAGCTGGTAATATGCTCGTTGACGGTTTGGATCATTGTGTATTTACCGTCTGCTTTGAGGTAAACGATGTCTTCGATTTTCAGGAAAATGATCGCGTCAAGTCCTGTTATTCCTATTAAATCCGATTGAATGAGGCTTTCTTCATTTTTATCGGAAATAGTATTTTGTGTTTCCGCGGTTTGTGCATCCACATCCTGAATGCGCTGGATACAATTCCGTAAATCCGAAGAGTTGATCGGTTTAAGCAGGTAGTCGAAAGCACCTTTACGAATGGCTGCAATAGCGTGTTCGTCATAAGCAGTAATGAATACCACTTTGGTTTCGAACGGGATTTCATCCACCAGGTCAAAGCTGGTTCCGGATTGCAATTGAATGTCCAGAAATGCTACATCAATACTCTTTTCATCGAAGACCTGTTTTGCTTCCTCAACGGTTGCAACACTGGCAACAATCTCGATGCCCGGATCGATCTTATTCAATAAAGCGGCTAAACCTTCCCGGCTTATTCGGATATCGTCTAAAATGAGTGCTTTCACAGTGTTAAAAATTAAATTTCCAGCATTTCTTCATTCATCAGCGGAATTTTGAAAATAACCGTCGTCCCGCTGTTTTCCGGTTTGTCAATGATCTCAAAGATAACGGAATATTGATACTTTGCCTTTAATAAATTAATCTTATCGAGTACCATATTCCAGCCGTGTGAAATGTGGTTTGCGCGATAGGTATTGATGCGTTTGGCTTCCTGTCTCCCGATTCCGTTGTCTTCGATCTTCAGGATAATAGAATCGTTTTCCTGGTATCCTTCGATCAGGAGTTTTTTGTCTCCTTTTTTGTGGGCCAATCCGTGTACAATGGCATTTTCTACCGTTGGTTGGATCAATAGTGTCGGGATTTTTAAATGAAGCAGGTTTTCCGGAATTTTTACTTCTACGTCCAGGCTTTCTTCAAAACGGAACCGTTCCACTGCGATGTATGATTTCAACAGTTCCACTTCATCGCGAAGTGTGATGAATGAATTATCACTTTGCTGCAGGAATTTTCGCAGGAGGCTGGAGAAATCGCTCAAAGCATATTCCGCTTCTTCCTGTTTGCCCATCACGATGAGATATTGAATATTGTTCAGACAGTTGAAAATAAAATGAGGGTTCATTTTGGCCTGGATGGCTTTCAGCTTTAACTCAAACATCGTGTTTTTATGCTCGCTGTCTTTCAATTCCTGGTCTTTTGAGATCTGAATACGTTTATAGGTCAACAGGAAAATGAGCAGGAAAACCAATCCGAAAGCCAGTAGCCGGAACCAAAGCGTTTCATAGATATGTTTCTCAATTTTGAAATCGTAGACAATCTCATACGGATTTTGATCATTGAATCCATCTATTCCGCGCATGTATACTTTGTATTCTCCCGGAGGAAGCATTTTGAAGCTGATTTCACCCTTCCTGGTCGGAGAACTCCATTCGTCTTTGATATCCGGTCCGACTAATTTGTATTGGTAATGAAGGTTGTAGAACTGTGTAAAATTCGGGCAATAGTATTGCAGGTTAATGGTGTGTGTATTCCGGGGGAAAACGTGATCAGACAGGTCCTGTTCCTTGTCGTTTACATAAACTTCCCTTAAAAATGGCCGCAGCTTGCGGTATTTCGGAACATCGAAGAAACTGATCAAAACTCCCTGGATGGTCGGAAAGTAGAAATGTTTGTTATCGCCCGAATAGTAATTGTTTTGGAACCCGCCGTTAAATTCTGTGTTCAGAATGCCGTCATCCTGTCCCAATCTGAATGGTACCAGGAAATTGATCTTATGGGCGAGGAAATCATCGATCTTTTGTTCACTGATTACGTACAAACCATGATTGGAAGAGATGTATAAATTCCCGTTTTTATCCGGTGCCAGGGTGAAAATATCATCATCGAGCAGGCAGTTCCGCATCCTGCTTAAAGGACGTAATGTTTTAAAATCCCAGTAATACAACCCGCCGCCATAAGTTCCGATATAGAAAGTACCGTCTTTCTTTTCATAAAAGGCCCGCACTTCCTTTCCGCTCAAACCGTTCCGGATGCCGAATTGTTTTTTCAGTTCTAAGTCCTCCGAAAAAATGAAGAACCCATCTTCACCACCAACCAGGATATCTCCGTTCCTGAGTTGGTAAAAACAAATGACCAATCCGATTTTCAGCGATTCGAAGGCCGGTTTTAGATTGTTTGGGTTTACTCCGAGGCAAATACCGTTTTCTTTTCCTATCCAGATACGCTTCTTCCGGTCCTGGAAAATGGCATGTACCGGGTCATTCAGAAGGTTTTTTGTAATGGTCCTTACCGGTTTATTGTTTTTCAGAACCTGGATTCCGGATCCCCAGGTTCCGGCCCAAACTTCACCGTTGATCGTTGCAAGACATGAGAAATCCGTTTTTTTGCTGTAGTAACCTGCAATGGAATGCATGTTGAATTTGAAAATGCTTCCATGAGTCCCTGAAACGAGCAGTTGATTGTCCGGAGTACGGATAATGGAACTAAGCGAGGATTCGATTAAAGTCGATTCGTCATAGATCGACATGCATTCCTTCATTTTAAGTTGCAGAAGTCCCTTGTCACTGCTTCCTGCAAACAGGAAATTCTCATCGGCATTGTAGTAAAGTGATAAGATTATTTTGCTAGGGAAATTGTCGTTCTTTGATTCAAAGGCCTGTTGAAGCGAATTCCTGTAAAAAATCCCTTTATGCGAGGATACAAAAATCTCATTGAGCGGGCTGAAAGCAATATCCGTGAAATGAGCATCGGTTGGACTGTCTTTAAATGGCTGAGAAGTTAGTTTTCCTTTGTAGTAAATGGCAATTCCGTTTAGGCCAAGCATATAATGCTCTCCGGTGTAGGGATTTCTTTTGGCTTGATAGTAAATCTCTTTCGATAACTTCACCCAACCGGAATTCCGCAAAATGTAAGTTCCCGAAGAGTCGGAAAAGAAAGGTGTTTTGTTTACAAATCCGATGCCTGATATGCATTCCCGGTAATTTAACCTGGCAATCAGCCTGCTTCTCCTGGAACCAAGCTTGGATATACGCACTTCTTTTTTTGAGTTCACATAAATGATGGAATCCTTGTAAAAAGAAGCCCCCAGGTTACCTTCTCTTAACAGTTCTCTTGTGACTGGGGAAATCTGGAACAATTGCGACCGGTTGTTGATCCCGTAAAGGACATTGTTTTTTTTGTCCAAAAACAATTTAACACAAAGGATCTTCCGGCTTTCATCCGTGGGATTGATGTCTGTAAATGTCTGCCCGTTGAATTGGACCAATCCGTTTGCAGTTCCAATCAGTAAATTTCCCGTTTTGTCAGGAGTCATAGCTGCGATCTGATGTTGCGGAACGCCGTCTTCGGTTCCATAGACGCGGATGGTGAATGGGGAATTGGTGTTGAGAGTAGATTCGATGAGTTTTCCGGGTGGTTGTGAGTAAGCCGGATAACTTGTAGAAAGGATGAGTGAAACAATAACGCAAAGCAAACCGCAGCATGCAGTTTTAGACTTCGGATATTTCAATTTCAGGTTCATACTACGAAGTTAACACTACTAAACGAATTTATTCGCCTGAATTTAAATGTAGTAAACCCCACCGGGTTGTGACAATGTGTGCTCAATGAGTTTTTGGGCAACTTTTGATCCGTGTATTGCTTTATACTTGCGCGCCTTTCCGAATAACACAGGACTGATCGCCAATGCAAATCCCTGGATGAGCCTATCACCTAAGCTTCTTTCTTTTCTGGGGCCAATCAAAAACGAGGGTCTGATAAATACGGTCGTAGGAATTTCCTGGTGGGTAACGCCTTGTTCCATTTCTCCTTTGGTACGCAGGTAAAAATTGGAAGAGTGTTCGTTCGCACCAATCGAAGAGACGACCCCGAGTTTTTGTACTCCTGCTTTTTTGCAGAACTGCGCGAATGCAATCACATAATCCCGGTCTATTTCCTGCTGGCGTTCTTTGCTTCCTGCTTTTCTAAGCGTTGTTCCAAGAGCACAGAATGCAACGTCAATTTTTTCGGCAACTTCCAATTGGCCGAGTTGATCAAACGGAACGAGGACAACCTGCATTTTCGGATGGCCAAATCCCAATGGATTCCGCGCCAGAACCAATACTTTTTCAGTTTGCGGGTTATTCAGTATCTGTATCAGAATTTCATTTCCGACCAGGCCACTGGCTCCTGAGATGCAAATTGTCATGCGTCGGTTACTTTTTGGCGATATAAATGTCTACTTCCGATTCTTCTCCGAGCCGGGAACGATAGTCATAAACTTCGTAATCATAAGTATAGCTACGGTTCAATGTCTCGTCCTGGTCCCAGATATCCTGCCACGTTTCAACAATTGCTTCGGGCAAACTGCCTTTTGCCAGAAAAGAGTGGAAATTTCCACCCGGGAACTCACGGCCCGTCATCCCTTCCGGAATATCATCCAGAGAAGATACTTTCATTCCGATGATACAATTGTATTTCCCGGTGTAATTACTTTCGTAATCGGTGTAGACGCAAACAATTTCGGAGTTCAGTTGATTGGGAATTTTTTCGAGGAGATTCTCTGAAATGAATTGTCCCCAAAGTGCCCCGATATCTGAAGATGCCTCTCCGTTTTGATTGGATGTTTTTGTGGAGATGCCAATAATCTTAAACCCTTTTTGTTGCGTCATAATATTGAGATTGTAAAGATGAATTTAGTTAATGAAACGATTAGTTGGCTTTTTTATCAAGGAATTTTTCAATCAGGGGGACAATCAACGTGTTTTCGTTGAAATCTGCATCCAAAGTGGTGGTTTCTCCGATGTATTCTCCGTGTCCGCCGGGAATGATTGCTAATTGGGAATTAGAAATTTGCCGGTGCATTTGAAGCGCGTGTTCCGGAAGGATCACATCTTTGTCGCCAACAATAATGAAGGTCGGGGCTTTAATAGCAGTGATCTTCTCGTCCGGAATGTCTTTAAAATGAACCATTCGTTTGGCATCTCTGTCATGCATTACCTGCAATCTTTCAGGATCTGAAGCCACTTTCCTGTATGCAGCTTTCAGTTGTTCGGGCATATTTTCCAGGCTTGCCTGTTCCATAAAACCCCAAAACCAATCCGGAACACCGTTTCGTTTGGCAAGCGCAGATCCCAAAACAAGTTTGTTCACGATTTCAGGATGACGGATCGCGATTTGCAGGGCAGTTGTTCCGCCATTACTGAATCCGAAGAAATCGGCTTTTTCAATTTCAAGGTTTTTAAGGAACTGAAATACATCGTCTGCATCCTGCTCGAATGACAAATCCTGGTTTCTATCGTTTGTTCTCCCGTGAGCCTGAAGTTCTACAGCAATCACTTTCCGGTTTTTTGCAAACAGTGGAATCACTTTTTCAAAACTTGTCTGAATAGTTGACCCGCCGCCGTGAATAAGAACAAGAGGTTTCCCTGTGCCATAAATTTCGTAGTACATTTTCAGCCCGTTTACATCGGAATATCCGTTTGTAAAAGGAATTTGCTCAGTTGTTTGGGTTTTCATCCGAAGAGATTTAATGTCTTTTTCACCGCAGGAATACAGAGTGGAAATAATCACTATAAAAATAGATATGCCAATTGCCTGTTTCATGCGGGAGTGAAAAATAACGGATCGAATATACTCAAAATCCCCGAGTGACTTACCAGGTAACTGACAGCTGATAAATTCATTTTTTCGAAAGAATTTTTTGAATTCATTAAAAAGTTCAAGTCACTGGTAATCAATAATAAAAACGATTTTAATCATTTTCAAACGAAAAACAATCGACAGTAATCAGTTATTAACCGAATTTGATTTTTCCACTCCCTCAACTTTGCAGCATCAAATCGGTTGAAAAATCGAATCAACTATTTACAAACGTTAAAAACAAACAAGTATGAACACGCTGAAAAACAAAGTGAATTTAATCGGACGATTAGGAGCAAAGCCTGTAGCGCAGACTTTTGACTCGGGAGCAAAGAAAGTACGCTTATCTGTGGCAACAAACGAACGTTTCAAAAATAAAAAAGGTGAGTGGGAAGAGAATACCCAATGGCATACGGTGATTGCATGGGGAAAATTGTGTGATCGCATTGAAAAAGTCCTGGATAAGGGTTCGGAGGTTGTGATCGAAGGAAGAATTGTGAACCGGTCTTACGAAACCAAAGAAGGAGAAAAACGGTTCTCTACTGAAATCGAACTGAATGAATTTGTGTTACTGAGCAACAAAAGACAAGAAAACAATTAATCCGGAATACTATGAACACTACTATGAAACAGGACCAGGTTCTGCACATGAATCATGTAAACATCATCGGGAAGATCAGTTCGGATCCAAAAGTGATTATGCTGCCCGGAGGAAGAAGAGTCGTGAATTTCTCGCTTTCAACAAAAGAGCACTATTTGGACAAGGATGGAAATCTCCAGGTAAAACAGGATTGGCACAGACTGACGGCCTTCGGTAGATGGGTGAATATCCTGGAGGAACTGTGTACCAAAGGAATAAATGTGGCGGTGGAAGGTAGGTTGGTTAGCCGCTTTTATAAGACGGAATCCGGAGAACGGAAAATGTTCTCGGAGATCGAAGTTAATGACTTAGTTATTTTATAAAATGTTGCGAAATCAAGTTACGTTGGTGGGGCGTCTGGGATCAGACGCCACCATCACCACTTTTGAGAATGGTTCGATGGTTGCCCGTTTTCAATTTGCAGTGGATGGACAGTTGAAAAAAATGGAATCGGATTCAAAGGATTTGTACCGGATGTTTGCCTGGGGAAATACGGCTAATTTTTTGACGAATTATTGTAAAAAAGGAAGTAAACTGGCTGTATCGGGAAGATTGGTGAATCGAACATACGTGGATCGGGAAGGGCGTTCCCAACGGATTACAGAAGTGGAAGTGAGGCAAGTCGTTAAGTTTTAGGTGAGTAAATAGTGGTTGCTTAACGATGTGCAGTGAAGAGCAGGGATCCGTTGCGACGGGTTCCTGTTTTTTTGGACGATTCCGTTAAACAATTTCCTTAGCCATTCATACAGACCTTGTAACGTTTCGCATATTTTTTATTAAACCCTCAAAATTCCGTCTAATTTTGTACGATCAAACACTTACGCACATTGAAAAAAATTGTACTTCTATTCTTCTTCTTTATCTCGTATTTGGGGTATTCCCAAAACATGACGATTAAAGCAAATGTAGTCGACACGAATTCACAAACGATTGTAAGAAATGCAGTTGGTATTGTGAAGCGTGTCAGAGACTCTGTTCTACTGGATTTTAAACGATCAGACAAATATGGTCATATGGAGTTCACGCTTCCTGTTGATACGGTGGAGTTTACTGTTATTCACCCGGATTACGGACTTTTCAGAGCCTTCTTTTTCGGATCGAAAGACAACAACACTTTCAAAATGGATACGCTTGCAATGCCGGATAAAAGCACGGCTTTGGATGAAGTGTTGATTTATGCCAACAGGAATCCTATTTATTACCGGGGCGATACCCTCGTATATGTAGCCGATTCCTTCAAGGTGAAAGAAAATGCCGTAGTCGAAGATCTGATCCGGAAATTACCCGGGATGACCATTGATGAGAACGGCAAGATTAAAAACCAGGGAAAGGAAATTGGCCAGGTACTCGTAGATGGGGATGAATTCTTTGGAAATGATCCGACGATTGCTACCAAAAACCTTGCAGCAAAAGGAGTCGAAACAGTTGAGGTCTATGAAAAAGATGCTGAAGACGGAAGTGATGAAAAAGTCCAGGTACTCGATCTGAAACTCAAGGACGAAGCCAAGAAGGGCTATTTCGGGAAGGTCAATCTCGCCGGTGGTCTCGATAAATTTACCAATCCCAATCGTGGATTCTATGAAGGTGAGATGCTCTTGAATTCCTACAATAAGAATCAGAAACTGGCGGTTTATGCCTTGGGATCGAATACTCCGAAAACGAATCTGAGTGGTAGAGACATGTTCAAGTTTGGTTTGTCGGACGGGTTTGACTGGATGTCAGAAAACGATGATATCCAATCTTACAGCCAGGACGGACAAAATGAAAACGAGGGTATTCCGAATACATTTAAAGGAGGTTTTTACCTGGACCAAAAGTTCAAAAAGGGCGCGAAAGTCCGTTTGAATTATTCCTTCGCGCAATATGGGGTGAAGTCACAGACAAACAGCCGTTCGCAGTATTTATTGACGGATACTTCCTATACAACGGATCTGAACAGTTATACGAAGGAAGAGTATATGCAACACCAGATCGGGGTGAAGTATTCTCAGAAAATTGACTCATTGACCCGTTTTGAGTTGGAACCGAAATTCCAGTATAACCTGACGAATCAGAATACATTATCCAAAACGGATTTCTTATCCGAGGATAGTATTTTGACCCGCTTTACAACGATTGAAAACGGGAGCAAAGCAGCAGGTTCCAATTTGAATACAACTTTCAGATTGTTTAAAGACTTTAAAAAGAAAAACAGAAAGTTGATCGCACGATACAACTTTGTTGGTACGGATAATAAATCAGATGGTAGTTTGCTTTCTTCCGATACAAATGCACTGACAAATACTTCGAACGGCGGATTGAGATTCGACCAGAGAAAAGAGATCAGAAGTAATTCCATGGCACATACGGCTTATGCTGATTATTTTGAGCCGCTCGGAAAACGTTTTAAGCTGGAGTTTGACTATGAATTCTATCAGAATAACAACGGACAACGCAAAACGACTTTGAACCCGGTTAACGGAGAATATGTGGATGTAGATACCTTGTTCTCAAATAACTTCAAAACAGACAGGCAACAACACCGTTTGGGGGCTTTCCTGATCTATGAAAATGCGAAGTTGAGAGTATCTGTAGGATCCAGAGTTCGAAATATCGCGATCGATAACAGGAATATGTTTACCGATTCAGTAATCAAACAGGATTTGAGCAATATTTTGCCTCGTGTGGTATTCCGTTATAAGTTCAGTCAAACTACGCGTTTGATGATCCAGTACAATACGAACTCCAGTTTGCCTTCCATTGATCAGTTGCAACCGGTATTGAATAACACGAACCCGAACTTTATCCAAATCGGTAACTCGGCGTTGAAACCGAATTATACGCATAGTATCAATGGTAATTTCAATACCTGGAAAGGATTGAGCGGTTTCTACATGTATTCAGGGTTCAGTTACTCCCACATCAAGGATAACTTCAGTACAAACACCATGTTCGCTCCGAACGGAGGTTCGATTTCACAGGCAATCAACGTGAAAAGCTCAGACTTCCTGTACTACTGGGCAGGTGCAGGAATTCCGATGAAAGGAGTAAAAGATTTGAACTTACAGGTGAATGCAAACGGTAATTTCACTTCTTCCAAAAACCAGATCAATTCGGTTGATAACGATACCAGAAATACAGGAATCGGAACAGATTTGTCCTTGAACTACAACGGGGATTCTCTGAGAACAGAACTTGGTGGTGGATTTAATTACAATATTCCTTACAACTCCTTGTCAACGATGTCGAACCAGCCGTATACAACTTATAACTTCAAAGCAGTTGTTGACTGGACACTTCCATACCGCTGGTTCTTTAAAACGGATGCTACTTACAATATCAATACGGGAAGAACAAGCGGTTATAATGTAAATTACCTGATCTGGAATATGTCCATTCAACGTTCGTTCCTGAAAACGGGGAACCTGTTGTTCGGAATTGAAGCATACGATATCCTGAACCAGAATATCAGTAACTACAGAACTGTAAACAATAACGTGATCGTCGATCAGAAAACAAACATCATTCGCCGTTACTTCATGGCGAAACTGACACTTAGATTCAATAACTTTAAAACAACAGAAAAAGATGGGGACGGTTGGTATTAAAATAGGAATCCTTTTAGGATTGTTATTCCTTGGGGGATCAGCATTTGCTCAGGGGCAGCTTGTTCGTGAAGGAAAGATTACTTACGAGAGAAGAACAAACTTGTGGAAGATCTTTGATGATCAGCGAATGCGTGATTTTGTCGGAGAAAAGAATAAAATTAAAGTAGAGGAATTCACGCTTTATTTTAATGATACCTCTTCGTTGTTTTCTTATGTCGCACCGGAACAGCCGGATCCTCAAAGCTTTCTGACAATGAAGAATACGGTTTATAATGTTTTCAGTAAACACCAGCGTTTTGTGTATATGGACATGATGGGTAACTCGATGACCGTTGGCGACAGTTTGGTGAAACATACCTGGAAGATCACGGATAAGACGCGTAAAATTGCCGGTTATGACTGTACACGTGTGATCTGGCAGAAAGACGATACAACGCGTATTTACGCTTGGTATACAACGGATATTATTGCAACTGTAGGACCTGAAAATATCCAGGGATTGCCGGGAGCAGTGCTTGGACTGGCAACAGAAGATGGTAGCATCGTTTATTTTGCCAAAAAAGTAGAGATCATGGCTCCAACTATTGAGCAGATCGGGCAACCGAAGAAGAAAGGAAAGCAATATACGCAGGCGGAACTAATTGCTGAACTGACCGCAAAACTGAAAGGCCAGCCATACGGAGAAAGAATTATAACCGGGATGTTCTATTGGTAAAGTAATCCCGTATAACTAATTGATGAAGGCATTTGTATTTTACAGATGCCTTTTTTAGTCAATATCCAGGATTGTCAGTTTCGCAAATTTCAGAAGCAGTGTTTTAGCTCCTGCATGTGGGAAAAAGATCGTTGCTTTCCGGTCAACACCACTTCCTTCGAGTTTGGTTACTTTTCCTTTACCGAAGCGCTCGTGCTCCACATTATATCCGACTTTGATATCAATATTCGAATCTCCTGCACCGGCTTTGGAATTCAATTCCGACATGCTCTTTAAACCTCTTGGACTTGTTTGAGCAACCGGTGTTCCGGGCATTCGGTTCAATCCGCCGGTGAACGGTTTATCGAAACCGCCTCTTCCTGAATTTAAAGAACGGCCGCCACCCTGAGGTGCGCCATAAGCTGTTTCAAAACTCAAATAATCCGGGTCAATTTCCGAAATAAAACGACTTGGCTCCGAAGTAATCAGGTTTCCCCATTGGAAACGGGAAGCCGCATAGGAAATCGTGCAATTCTTTTCTGCTCTGGTAACAGCTACATAGAACAAACGTCTTTCTTCTTCCAGTTCTGTTCGCGAATTGATCGAAAGCTGGGAAGGAAACAGGTTTTCTTCCAGACCAACCAAATAAACGTGTTTGAACTCCAATCCTTTGCTGGAGTGAATGGTCATTAAGCTGATCTTATTCTTATCTTCTTCTTTTTCGTTATCTGCGTCGGTCAATAAAGCTACATCGATCATGAAATCAGCAAGTGTTGCCGGATCTTCGTCTCCTCGCTGAACAGTGAATTCTTTGATCGCAGCCAATAATTCCTCGATGTTCTGGTAACGTTCCACTTCTTCCGGGCCTTTGTCTTTTTCGGAATACAATTCTTTCAGGATACCGGAACTTTTTGCAATCGTTTGAGCCAATTGATAGGCATTCTGAGAATTCAGCTGTGCGGTGAAGCTCTGGATCATGATCACGAACTCCGAGATCTTCTGTTTGGTAGCTGACGGAATAGAAACCGGGTATTTCCCGAATTCCGAAATGACATCCCAAATGGCTACGTTATATTGATTTGCAGCAATAATGATGTTTTCCCAGGATGTTTTCCCGATTCCGCGCTTCGGATAATTGATCACGCGTTTTAGAGCTTCTTCGTCTTTTTGGTTGGCCGTCAAACGGAAATAAGCCAGAATATCCTTAATCTCTTTGCGCTGATAGAATGAAAGTCCCCCGTAGATTTTGTACGGAATATTCATTTTGCGCAAGGCTTCCTCGAATGCACGTGATTGACGGTTTGTCCGGTAAAGAATAGCGAAATCGGTCCAGTCACCACTTTCCTGGTGCTTGACATCGAATATTTTATTGGCAATGATCTTCCCTTCTTCGTTGTCGGTCATAGCCCGGATCACGCGGATGAGGTTTCCTTTGTCGTTGTGGGTCCAAACGCTTTTCTTGATCTGGTCCTTGTTTTTGGAAATAACGCTGTTCGCAGCATCTACAATGTTCTGAGTACTGCGGTAGTTTTGTTCCAGTTTGTACAATTTGTAATCCGGGTAGTCGTTCCGGAAATTCAGGATATTCTGAATGTTTGCTCCACGGAACGAGTAGATACTTTGTGCATCGTCGCCGACCACACAGATATTTTCATAAACAGCTGCAAGTTTCTTGACGATCAGATACTGCGCATAGTTGGTATCCTGGTACTCATCCACCAAAATGTACCGGAATTTGTGCTGGTAATAATGAAGCACATCCGGGAAATCGCGCAAAAGAACATTGGTTTGATACAATAAATCGTCAAAGTCCATTGCCCCGGCTTTGAAACAACGAACGGAATATGCTTTGTAAATCCGACCCAGTTCCGGTCGCTGGCTTTGTTTATCCTCGTCCATGATTTCCGGGTTCTGCAGGTAATCATCTGCCGACAGCAAGTTGTTCTTTGCAGCTGAAATGCGTCCGTAAATCATGCTTGGTTTGTAGATCTTATCGTCCAGGTTCAATTCCTTGACAATGTCTTTCAATAAGCTTTTGGTATCCTGGGTATCGTAAATGGTGAAATTCTGCGGATATCCCAATCGATCGGCATTGATTCTGAGAATGCGGGCAAAAACCGAGTGGAATGTTCCCATCGTAATGTTTTTCGCTTCTCCCGAACCGATGATGGAACCGATCCGTTCCGTCATTTCCTTTGCCGCTTTGTTGGTAAAGGTCAATGCCAGGATATTAAACGGATCGATGCCCTGATCGATCATGTAAGCGATCCGCATGGTGAGTACCCGTGTTTTCCCGGAACCTGCTCCGGCAATGACCATAGTAGGCCCTTCAAAGTTCTCGACTGCAATGCGTTGGCTTTCGTTTAATCCGTCTAAATAATTCATGAATACAAAGTTAGAACATTGCAGGGTTTAAACCAGAATATCAAGCCTGTAATTTATCCAAAAGATTAATTTTGGCAAAAATCCTTGTTGATGAAAAATTTCGTAACAATTTGTCTGGCCCTCCTCGTTTTTAGCTGCGGTTCTCCTTCTCCGGAGAAAGATGTTGCCGGTAAAAAGGATGAAAAGCCTGAGAAAACTCCTGAAACAAAAGATTTACTTCAGGAATACACGAAGTATATAAACTCACTGGATCCTGAAAGCGAAGAGTCCGTTGGTTTAGCTGCTGAAAAGTATGCGGTATTGTTTGCACAGGAAAATGAGGAATTGTGTGACAGTGCTTTTGTGATATTTGACTGCTTGTACAAAGAGGTGGAAAATAAGTTGAACGAAAGGCTTGAAAAGAATGAGTCGCTGGTTGATTTTCCATGCATTAATTACGATAGTTTGGGAAAGGAAATGCCTTTTGAAAAACGGTTTGTTACCTTCAGAAAAAGGATAGAGAAGAACGGTTTCCGGATCGAATGCCCGGAAGGAATGACACAGATTGCTCAAAACAGATCGTTTCTGAAGCCCCGTTTTTATAAAAAGGTATCGCCGCTGATGAAAGAGTTTTTGGGAGGTGTACAAAAAGAAAGAGACGAATACTTCAGCTACGACGCCGGAATTGTTATTTCTGCCCAAAGTTACGTGGACCGGTTGGTTTGGTGGGATGAATTCAACCGCAAACATCCGGATTTCATATTGTCCCAAAAAGCAAAGGCAAACCAAATGATGCTGTTTACCTACTTTCTGATCGGAATGGATAATACTCCTGTAATTGGTTATTCTATCGATGAAAATGGGGTTGAGAAAACGGGAGGATTGGATGAATATTTTGCGAAGGCTTATGCTTATCTGAGTAAAAAATACCCGGCTTCACCGCTGAACGGGCTGGTAAGTCCTTACAAAATGGCTGTTTTGAAGAACGATGAAGCGAAAAGAGAGCGCTTGATCAAAACGTACACCAAACGCGGACTCATGATCGATTTCGAGAAGGGCTTTGATTGGGATTTATTATAATGACAGGAAGAAATAATATGGTTCGGATTTTCTCTATCGCGCTGGCTCTTTGTACTTCAGTTTCTTTTGCGCAGAATTTAGGTGTTCACCCGGTTTCAAACGATTACCAAAAACCCACGGATCCGTTGGTGCTGCAAAAATTGGAAAAATGGCAGGACCAGAAGTTCGGGATTATTATTCATTGGGGATTGTATGCTGTACCGGGAATTATCGAATCCTGGTCTATTTGTTCCGAACCCTGGATTACCAGAGACAGTACGTCTTCCTACGATGATTACAAAAAATGGTATTTCGGGTTGAAAGATTCCCTGAACCCGGTGAATTTTAATCCGGAGAAATGGGCAGCTATTTCCAAAAAAGCTGGAATGCGTTACCTGGTTTTTACCACGAAACACCACGATGGATTTTGCATGTTCGATACGAAACAAACGGATTTTAAAATTACTTCCGGCCCTTTTGCTTCCAATCCGAAAGCGGATGTGCTGAAGTCTGTTTTTTCAGCCTATCACGACCAGGGATTTATGATCGGGGCTTATTTCTCCAAACCCGATTGGCACAACGAGAATTACTGGTGGCCGCTGTATGCAACGCCCGACCGGAACAATAATTACGATACCCAAAAATACCCCTGGCGCTGGAAACAATTCCAGGACTATACGTTCAGACAGATCCAGGAAATTGTAACCGGTTACGGAAGTGTGGATGTGCTTTGGCTGGATGGTGGCTGGGTGAGGCCTCAGAATACGATAGATGAAGAAGTGCTTTCCTGGGGAGCGCCGATTCCGCGATGGAGCCAGGAACTGGATATTGCCAGAATTGCACAAATGGTGCGTTCGAACCAACCCGGAATGATCGTGGTAGACAGAACGGTGCAAGGCCCATACGAAAACTACCAGACTCCCGAGCACACCATTCCGGAAAAGCGGATTGATAATCCGTGGGAAACCTGTATGCCGCTTGGAAATGACTGGGGCTATGTTCCGAATAACAACCTGAAATCGGTTGACCGGGTAATCGAAACATTGGTTGAAGTAGTCGCAAAAGGCGGAAATTTATTGCTGGGAGTCGGCCCCAAACCGGATGGTACTTTCCCACCTGATGTGGAAGCACGCTTGCTGGAAATAGGAAAGTGGCTGGATGTGAATGGGGAAGCGATTTACAATACCAGAAGTATGGAGCATTACAAGGAGCATTATTGGTTTTTTACACAGTCGAAAGATAAAAAGACGGGATATGTTCTGGTGCCCAGAGATACGAATCTAACACTGTTGGAATGGAGTGAGAATCTTCCTGAAAAAGGGGCAAAACTGATTTTTGTTCCAACAGGAGAGAAATTGCGCTATAATATCCATAACGGACTTGTTTCGGTTTATTTACCCCAAAGTATACGCATTCAACAAGCCCACAATCCGGTATGGGTCTTTAAGTTTGAATTGGCTACTGAATAGTTAATGTAGCTTTCAGTGGAAGATCCCTGGAAGAAGAACCGATCATGATACGGAATTCACCGGGCTCAACTACCGGTTTCAATTCGTTGTCCAATTGCTCAAGTAAATCCGGAGTGAGCTCAAAAGTGATTTCTTTTTCTTCGCCGGCTTTCAAATGAATGCGCTGGAAGCCTTTTAATTCCTGTACAGGCCGGATAACTGAACTCAGGATATCTTTGATGTATAATTGAACGACTTCATCGCCATCGTAAGTGCCGGTGTTTTTGAGTTTGAAATGAACTCGTGTTTTTTCGGTTTTTGAGAGGATTGAATGTTCCAAACGAATATCCGAATAAGTAAATTGTGTGTAACTCAATCCGAAACCGAAGGGGAATAGCGGTTGTCCGCTCAGGTTGTTGTAATCGTTCCCGCGCCCGGTAGGCTGATGATTGTAAACCAAAGGAAGTTGTGCTTCATTCATGGGGAAAGTAAGGGGTAGCTTTCCGCCCGGATTCAATTCTCCCAATAAAAAATCTGAAACGGCACGCCCGCCTTCCTGTCCCGGGTACCAAAGCATGGCCACTGCTTCTGTTTCGCCGATCCAGTTTTCCATGGTTACGGCGCTTCCTCCAACTATCAGTACAACAACAGGTGTTCCGGTTTTATTCAGAGCCTGGATCAACTCTTCCTGGTGCCCGGGAAGTTTCAGCGAAGCCCTGTCCTGGAATTCTCCTTCCGTTATTCCTGCAACAACAATTGCAAGGTCTGATTTTTGAGCAATTTTTACGCTTTTGGCAATTTCCTTTTTCCAATCCGTTTTTACAGTTCCATTCCAAAGCAGTTTGATTTTTCCTTCGCCCTGTGTTTCACGGAATTCTACGCGAAGGGCATACTTTTGTCCTTTTCTAAAGGGATAGCTTACCAAATCTCTGTGGTAGGATTCTTTGTTCCAGCGGTCGATCAGTAGTTTGTCATCCAGGTACAGGCGGAATCCATCGTTTCCTTCCAGTCCGATTAGAAATTCACCGCTTTCAGGGGCAGTTAATGCTCCGGTCCACCGAGCGCTATAATGATCCGGCTGTAATTTTTCATTGGGTGCATACAAGGTCCAGTGAAAATCGATCGTTTCATCCTTTCTCTCATAAACAGGTTGTCCGCTCAATGTTGGATTGTCAAAATACCCGGCAGATAAACCTGCACTTCCGTTGGATTCCAAATACGATGGAGCAATCACTTCATAGGAATGATCGATCCGGCTTGCTCCCTCTGCGTATAAGATTTCCGTTTTTTTGTCGACGTGTTCCGCAAGTTCACCCAGGATGCTCGCTTTCCGGTACCCGGGCCCGCTGTATCCGCCCAATCGTGCTTCTGTGGCATCTGCACCGAAAACCGCAATTCTTTGGATGGAACGGGAAAGAGGAAGTGTTTGTTTTTCGTTTTTCAACAGGACAATGGATTCCTTTGCGACTTGCCGGGTAAGTGCCGTACCGTTTTGATGCAATGTTGCTTCATCGATTTCTTCCGTTACATATGGATGTTCGAATAAACCCAACTCGAATTTTGCACGGAGTACGCGTGAAACGGCATCGTTCAGGCGGTTCGTGTCAACTAACCCATTTTTAAAGGCCGGGTAGAACAGCGAAGCGTGGCCGATATCTGTTTGGAAAATGACGTCCATTCCTGCGTTGATCGCATGCGCCCCGCTTTCCGCATAATCTTTGGCTGTTTTGTGCAGAACCAGTTCCCCGCCAACAGCGTTCGCATCGGAAATGACAAAGCCTTTGAATTTCCATTCGTTTTTTAGCTTGTCGGTTAGCAGCCATTTATTGGAAGAACAAGCCGTTCCGTTCAGGGAGTTGTAGGCTGTCATAATGGAACGCGCATTCGCCGATTGAATGGTTTGTTTGAATGGTACGAAATGGGTTTCCTCCAGGAAGCGTTCGCTTAAATGAACCGGATAACTGTCGCGACCACCGTCACCGACATTCGCAATGAAATGTTTCGGAGTGGTGATGATGCCCCTAGACTCAAATGCGCGGATAAAGGCCAGCCCCATTTGAGTGGTCAGGAAAGGATCTTCCCCGTAAGTTTCTTCCGTGCGTCCCCAGCGCACATCTGTTGCCAGGTTGATCACCGGTGAAAGAATTTGCCGGATTCCGCGTATTTTACATTCTTCTGCAATGTGTCCGGCTGCCTGTTTGATTAAGGTTGTATCCCAGGTTGCGGCCATGGCGATGGCTTGCGGAAAGCTTGCAGCATCGTTTCGCACCAGTCCGTGTAATGCTTCGTCAAACGGAATCATAGGAATTCCCAACCGGGTTTTCTCTACCAGGTAGCGTTGTGTGGAGTTGATTTTTTGCACGAGCATGATTGCATTTTCAGTAGTGTTGTATGCAAGCAATTGTCCGCCGGCATCTCCCTGGGAACTTGCGCTGAGTTGCAGACCGAAAATTCCGTGGTGGAGTTTTCCTTCAGTTGTGTCTCCATTGGACGGAACCATGAAAACCTGCCAGAATTTTTCTTCGGGTGTCATCCTGCTTAAGAGGTCATTCACCCGCGTTTCAATAGTTTGGGTGGAATCTTTGTAAAGTTGCCCGAATGAATTTGCAAACGGAACCAGCAAGAGAAAAATCAGGAGACACTTCATGGAACAAAATTACGTTATTTGATTAATTTCAGCAGCTCAAGCCAATTATCAGCTATGATTCGGAAAACACTATATGAAACGCGGCTTGATAATCGGTTTTTTCGAGGGTTGGGAGTAGGTTTAGATAATTGAATTTTAGAAACAACATGCAATTGGATTTTAATAAACTACAGCAAGTCTTCATTGAAAAGGTGAAAGCGGAAGAGGCCATTCAACTCAGGCCGGTAGATGTGAGCTTTATCGTTGAACCGAACTATCAGCTTCCGGGAAATACAATTGTCCGGTTTCTGGTTTTCGGGCAGGTTTTCAGTCGTGGGCACATTTCTGAAGGGGAGAATGAAGAGGATCTTCTCAAAGATTGTTATTCGAGGTTGCACGATTACGATGCGGATTCTCCGAAATGGCACATTTGGGGATTGAAAACACGGAGTTTAGAGGAAAAGTATGCATGGCAGATTGAGAAAATCCGTGAGCACATTGAAATGAAATTCCCGGATTTAAAACCGGATGATATTCGGATCGAACTAGAAGAAATGTCTGTTGAACCGGATTCGGATGGTTTTCGCAGGTACGCACTGTGTGTTTATATGGAAGGCGTGGAGAAGGTCCGGCAAATACTCCCGGCTTCGGATTATCAAATGACATTATCACGGGAAATCATTGAAAAGTTGGACTAACTGAAAGCCCCTTAAAAAAATCTAAAAAACGGTCATCGCGTTAAATTGTTCTTACCTTTGACCCAGCACCCAACTCCCGGACGAAAAACTTGGACCCCGGACTTCTGTAATTATTTTTATAAAACGGTTTAACTAAAACATGAAAAGTGTAATTACAGGTATCGGAAGATACATTCCGACAGTAATCAAAACAAATGCTGATTTCGCGCTGCATAAATTTTATGATGAGAACCAGCAATCTATTCCTTTAAGACCTGAGGTTATCGCTCAGAAATTTGAAACCATTACGGGTATTGAAGAACGCCGGTATGCGACCGAAGATCTGAATTGCTCGGATATGGCTGCTATTGCCGCTGAAGATGCAATCCGGGACGGAAATTGCGATCCCGAAACCATCGACCAGATTATCGTAGCGCATAATTTCGGAGATGTGATCAAGCATACGATCCAAACGGATATGATTCCGTCGATCGCCTCCCGTGTGAAACACAGCTTGGGAATCAAGAACCCGAATTGCGTGGCTTACGATTTGATTTTCGGTTGTCCGGGCTGGCTGCAGGGATTGATCCAGGCGCATGCATTTATACAGGCCGGAATGGCGAGGAAATGCCTGGTGATCGGAGCGGAAGCGTTGAGCCGGGTATTGGACCAGCACGACCGTGACAGCATGATCTTTTCGGACGGGGCAGGAGCAACCATTTTGGAATTACAGGATTCGAACTCCGGAATTCTTGCTTTCAGTGCACAGAGTCATTGCGAAGATGAGGTGACTTATCTCAACCTGGGAAAATCGAATTTCCCGGAATCGGACCCACGCATTCGTTATGTGAAGATGAAAGGCCGGAAAGTTTATGAGTATGCCATCAAGAATGTACCGCTTGCCATGAAGGAATGCCTGGATAAGGCCGGAGTTCAGATCACGGATGTGAAGAAGATCTTTATTCACCAGGCGAATGAAAAACTGGACGAAGCGATTGTTCGCGAATTGTATAAGCTTTACGGGATATCTGAAATTCCGGAACACGTGATGCCGATGAATATTCATAAATTGGGGAACAGTTCGGTGGCAACCATTCCTACCTTATTAAGTATGGTAAAGCGGGAAGAGCTGAATGGCTATAAAATTACCGAAGGAGATATCGTTCTGTTTGCATCCGTTGGCGCCGGAATGAATATCAACGCGGTTTGTTATAGGGTATAATATTAAAAAAGTAGGCACGCGATTAATCGCGTGCCTACTTTTTTGTACGTGTATTGAACTTTTTGGTGAAAAACAGCGTTATAGAGATATCACCTCTTAAATTAAAGCTATGAATAGACTGATACTGCTCTTTTTCGCAATCATCGGTTTGTCAGCACAGGCCCAAACAAACTGGATCAAAGGACATGCAGTATGGAACTACGAATGGTTTATTCCTGAATTAAGCGGTTCATTGAGAATTGAAACAATGAACGACACGATTATAGACGGTCATACCTGTCAGAAGTTGAAATGCGATAAGCATACTAAAATGACCACAGGCCCCAACGGGAGTTTTTTGCATACGATAGATACCGAATATCAATACATTTATTTCGAGCAGGATACGGTTTGGTACCGGAAAAACAATGCATTTTTGGTGTTGTATGATTTTACAGCGGTGCAGGGACAGGTGCGGATGCTGGAACCGGGAATTGAAAACCAGGAATGCAATGATAGTTCTTATCTGTTCATTGACAGTGTTTATTCAGGGATGCTGAACGGTGAGACGGCTACTTTTTACGAAACGCGGGATTCCACTACGAATTCTATTCAGCATGGAGGACTGGTGAATTCACATTTCGGGATGATGTCGTCGGGTTTTTCACCTTCACATAGTTTCTTCCCTGTTCCCGGTTGGTGCAGTCAAAGCCCGAATGACGGGGTTTATTATAAATTACTTTGCTTCGAGGATGATTCGCTCAGTTACAATCCGGGAAACCAGGATTGCGAGTATTACACGTATCTTGGTTTGGATGAATCACAAATGAGCGGTGTTTCCGTGTTTCCGAATCCTTCGGCGGGAAAGATTCAATTAGTGTCGGATTTTCCGTTAAGAAAGATCCGGGTAATGAGCGTTACCGGGGTTGTGCTGAAGGAAATTGATGCAGCATTGGCCTTGCAGGAAATTATTTTATCGGAATTGCCTTGCGGAACTTATTACCTGGATATTGAAAATGAGCGTGGAGAACGGGTTGTAAAAACGGTTCAGCTTTCGGGTATTTAAAACGATAAAATGGTTATTAACAGAGAACGCTTTTTTCGGGCCGTTTTTTTGTTTTAAGAAATTAGTCGGTTGATTTTCATCAACATTAATTTGTTCAAAAACAGCACTTTTTTAGTAAAAGGCTTGCTTTGTAAGTTTTTCTATCTATCTTTGCACCCCTCAAAGTGTGTTCTTTGGGGAAAACTATATTTATTAATTAACAAAATTTGAGTACTGTATGCCAACTATACAACAGTTAGTGCGAAAGGGAAGGACTGCGGTAGTAAAGAAGTCAAAGTCAGCGGCTTTGGATTCTTGTCCGCAGCGCAAAGGAGTATGTGTACGTGTGTACACCACTACACCTAAGAAGCCGAACTCAGCTATGCGAAAAGTAGCGCGTGTTCGTCTTACCAACGGTAAAGAAGTGAATGCTTATATCGGAGGAGAAGGTCACAACTTACAAGAACACTCTTTGGTTCTTGTGCGTGGTGGAAGGGTTAAAGATTTACCAGGGGTTCGTTACCACATCGTTCGTGGTGCGGAAGATACTGCAGGTGTTGAAGGCCGTTCACAACGTCGTTCTAAGTACGGAACAAAACGTCCAAAAGCTAAGAAATAATTAAACTTTTAAGAGATGAGAAGAAGAAAAGCGAAAAAGATTGCGATACTCCCGGATCCAAAGTTTAATGACGTTACAGTAACAAAGTTCGTTAACAACTTAATGTATTCTGGAAAGAAGAATTTAGCATTCAAAATTTTCTACGATGCTTTAGAGATCGTAGATAAGAAATTAGAAGATCAAGAAGGGTTGGAAGTGTTCAAAAAAGCATTGGAAAACGTAACTCCTTCTGTGGAGGTTCGTTCCCGTCGTGTTGGTGGAGCTACTTTCCAGATCCCTACTCCTGTTCGTGAAGGACGTAAACAATCATTGGCTATGAAATGGTTGATTGGTTACGCTCGTAAACGTAACGAGAAATCTATGGCTGGTAAACTGGCTTCAGAAATTATTGCTGCTTCCAAAGAAGAAGGTGCTGCTTTCAAAAAGAAAGAAGATACTTTAAGAATGGCTGAAGCTAACAAAGCGTTTTCACATTTTAGATTCTAAGAAATGGCAAGAGATCTTAAATACACAAGAAACATTGGTATCGCAGCTCACATTGATGCTGGGAAAACAACTACAACAGAGCGTATTTTGTACTACTCTGGTGTAAACCACAAAATTGGTGAGGTACACGACGGTGGTGCTACCATGGACTGGATGGAGCAAGAGCAAGAGCGTGGTATTACCATTACTTCTGCTGCTACAACAGTAAACTGGAACTACCGTGGTACAAAATACCACATTAACATTATCGATACTCCGGGACACGTTGACTTTACCGTAGAGGTAAACCGTTCATTGCGTGTATTGGATGGATTGGTATTCTTGTTCTCAGCTGTTGATGGTGTTGAGCCTCAATCTGAAACAAACTGGCGTTTGGCTAACAACTACAACGTTCCTCGTATCGGTTTCGTTAACAAAATGGACCGTCAGGGAGCTGATTTCTTAAACGTGTGCAAGCAGGTGAAAGAAATGTTGGGAAGCCACGCTTTGCCATTACAAATCAACATCGGTGATGAAGATAACTTCAAAGGAGTTGTTGACTTGATTAACTGGAAAGGAATCGTTTGGAACGATGCTGACCAGGGGATGACATTCGAAGAGGTAGAAATTCCTGCTGATATCATCGATGACGCTCGCAGATTGCGTTCTGAATTGTTGGAGGCAGTTGCTGAATTCGATGAGTCATTGATGGAGAAATTCTTCGAAGATGAAAACTCTTTGACTGAGCGTGAGATCCTTGATGCATTGCGTCAGGCTACTATCTCCGGAAAAGTTGTTCCGATGATGTGTGGATCTTCTTTCAAAAACAAAGGAGTTCAGGCAATGTTGGATATGGTGATGGAAATTCTTCCTTCTCCGTTGGACATCGAAGCTATCGAAGGAATCAATCCTAAAACAGATGAGCCTGCATCCCGCAAGCCATCTTACGATGAGCCTTTTGCTGCATTGGCGTTTAAAATTGCAACGGATCCTTTCGTAGGTCGTTTGTGCTTTACACGTGCTTACTCCGGTAAATTGCCAGCAGGTTCTTACGTATTGAATACTCGTACAGGTAACAAAGAGCGTATTTCCCGTATTTTCCAAATGCACGCTAACAAGCAAAATCAGATTGATGAGCTTGGAGCAGGAGATATCGCAGCGTTGGTTGGATTTAAAGATATCCGTACAGGAGATACTTTGTGTGCTGAGAATGCACCGATCGTATTGGAGTCTATGAACTTCCCTGAGCCGGTAATCGGGATCGCTATTGAGCCTAAAACTCAAGCTGATCAGGATAAATTGGGTATCGGTTTGAACAAATTGGCTGAAGAAGATCCAACATTCCGTGTAAACACTGACGAAGAGACTGGTCAAACAGTTATCTCCGGAATGGGTGAGCTTCACCTGGATATTATCGTTGACCGTTTACGTCGCGAGTTTAAAGTGGAAGTAAACCAGGGAGCTCCTCAGGTTTCTTACCGTGAAGACATTACAGCTTCTATTGAGCACCGTGAAGTGTACAAAAAGCAGTCTGGAGGTCGTGGTAAGTTCGCGGATATCTATGTGAAGATTTCTCCGCAGGATAACCAGGAAAAAACAGGTCTTGAGTTCATTAACTCTATCAAAGGTGGTAACATTCCTCGTGAATTTATCCCTTCAGTAGAGAAAGGATTCAAAGAGTCCATGAAAAATGGTGTAATGGCTGGCTACCCGGTTGAAGCATTGAAAGTAGAATTGATTGATGGATCTTTCCACGCTGTCGATTCAGATTCATTGTCTTTCGAATTGGCTGCTAAGATGGCATACCGTGAAGCATTGAAAAAATGTCGTCCGATCTTGTTGGAACCGATCATGAAAATTGAAGTGGTTACTCCGGAAGAGAACATGGGTGATATCGTAGGTGACTTGAACCGTCGTCGTGCGATCGTTCGTGGAATGGATGACAAAGCAGGATCTAAAGTGGTTAAAGCGGACGTTCCTCTTTCTGAGATGTTCGGTTACGTAACTCAATTACGTACACTTTCTTCAGGTCGTGCAACATCTTCAATGGAATTCTCTCACTTCGCAGAGGCTCCTAAGAACGTAGCAGACGAAGTGATTGCAAAAAATAATGGAAAAGTTTCCGCTTAATACAAACGAGTAATGAGCCAAAAGATTAGAATTAAATTAAAGTCATACGATCACAACCTGGTTGACAAGTCAGCAGAGAAAATCGTAAAAACAGTTAAAGCAACAGGAGCAGTAGTTAGTGGTCCAATTCCACTTCCGACTCACAAACGTATTTACACGGTATTGCGTTCACCACACGTTAACAAGAAAGCGCGTGAGCAGTTCGAATTGTGTTCTTACAAGCGTTTGTTGGATATCTACAGTTCTTCATCCAAGACTGTTGATGCATTAATGAGATTAGAACTTCCTTCTGGAGTTGATGTAGAAATTAAAGTGTGATGAACTTTTTGTGATCAGTGGAGCATGCGATTAATCGCATGCCCACTTTCACAAAAGAATACATCACTTTAATAATTTATAATTAATAATTAAAGTAAAGTATGCCTGGAATTATTGGTAAAAAAATCGGAATGACTAGCGTCTACAGTGCCGAGGGTAAGGCAACACCATGCACAGTAATAGAAGCTGGTCCTTGTGTAGTAACTCAGGTTAAAACACAAGATCGAGATGGGTACGAAGCCATTCAATTAGGATTTGGAGAGCGTAAAGAAAGAAACACTCCAAATGCATTGAAAGGTCATTTCAAAAAAGCTAAAACAACGCCAAAATCTAAATTGGTTGAGTTTAAAGGTTTTGACGGACTTAATCTTGGAGATGTAGTTGACGCAACAATCTTCGAAGAAGGAGAATTTGTTGGAGTAGTTGGAACATCTAAAGGAAAAGGTTTTCAAGGGGTTGTAAGACGTCACAATTTCGGTGGGGTTGGACAATCTACTCACGGTCAGCACAACCGTTTGCGTGCGCCGGGGTCAATCGGAGCTTGTTCTTATCCTGCTCGTGTATTCAAAGGAATGCGCATGGCGGGTCAAATGGGTAACAAACGCGTAACAGTTGAGAACTTGGAAGTATTGCGTGTTTTGGCTGACAAAAATTTAATCGTAGTAAAAGGTTCCATTCCAGGACCTAAAGGTTCAACCGTAACAATTGAGAAATAATGGAAGTAAAAGTAATTGATAGCAAAGGAAAGGCTACTTCCAAAAAGGTAACCTTATCGGAGACAATCTTTGGAATTGAGCCGAACGATCACGCAATCTATTTAGATGTGAAGCAACACCTGGCAAATCGTCGTCAGGGAACGCACAAATCAAAAGAAAGAGCTGAAGTATCAGGATCTACCAGAAAATTGAAGAAGCAAAAAGGTACGGGTGGTGCTCGTGCTGGTAGCGTTAAATCTGGTACACGTGTAGGAGGTGGACGTATTTTCGGACCACGCCCGCGTAACTACCACTTCAAATTGAATATCAAATTAAAGCGTTTGGCACGTAAATCTGCTTTCGCTTATAAAGCAAAAATGGATTCAATTGTTGTGTTAGAAGATGTAGCTCTTGCAACACCAAAAACAGCAGAATTCAAATCGATGTTATCGAACTTGAACTTGTTAAACGATAAGGTGTTGATGATCGTAGGAGCAGGTAATGACAATGTTTACTTGTCTTCACGTAACTTACAACGCGTTAAAGTTGTATCTGCTGATTCCGTTAACACATACGATGTGTTGAACGCGAAGAAAGTTGTATTAACAGAAAGTTCAATCGAAGTAATCGAAAAGATTCTAAACTAATTGATGATGAGTACAATTATCAAAAAGCCAATCATTACAGAAAAAGCAACTGCCGCAAATGATAACGGTAGCTTCGCTTTCGAAGTAGATCGCAAGGCGAATAAATTGGAAATTAAAAGCGCTGTCGAAAAGATGTACGGAGTTCACGTTGTGGATGTACGCACACTCACTTATGGCGGTGGAAAATCCTCTACAAAATATACGAATAGAGGTGTCGTTGAGCAAAAAAGTCGCGTATGGAAAAAAGCCATCGTAACTGTTGCTGCAGGAGAAACGATTGATTTGTTTAATAATTTTTAAGTAAAAACTGATGGGTCTTAGAAAATTTCAGCCTATTACTCCAGGGCAAAGACACAAGATCAACAGTACTTATGCTGAAGTAACAACGAACGTTCCTGAAAAGAGCTTGGTTGCGAAAAAGAGCAAGTCTGGTGGTCGTAACAATGATGGTCGTATGACCATGCGCTACATCGGTGGTGGACACAAGCAAAAGTATCGTATTATTGACTTTAAGCGCGACAAGCACGGTGTGCCTGCAGTGGTTAAAACAATCGAATACGATCCGAACAGAACTGCTCGTATTGCTTTGCTTTATTATGTGGACGGAGAGAAACGTTACATCGTTGCTCCTGAAGGATTGAAAGTAGGTGATACAGTTGTATCTGGTGCAGGTGCTGCTCCGAATGTTGGAAACGCATTATTTTTATCCGATGTTCCTCTTGGATCTGTGATCCATAACATCGAGTTGCAGCCTGGAAAAGGTGGTGCAATTGCTCGTGGAGCAGGAACATATGCTCAATTGAACGCTCGTGATGGTCGTTTTGCGATTATCAAATTGCCTTCTGGTGAGACTCGTATGATTTTGACTACTTGTATGGCTACAATCGGAGCCGTATCGAATGGAGAACATTCATTAGTAGTTTCTGGTAAAGCTGGTCGCTCACGCTGGTTGGGTCGTCGTCCACGTGTACGTGGTGTTGTGATGAACCCGGTAGATCACCCGATGGGTGGTGGTGAAGGGCGTAACGCCGGTGGTCACCCTCGTTCACGTAACGGTATGCCTGCTAAAGGATACAAAACACGTGCGAAAAAGAAGTATTCAGATAAGTTTATCATCGAGAGAAGAAAGAAATAAGGTATGAGTCGTTCGTTGAAAAAACCACCTTTTGTACACTATAAGTTGACAAAGAGAGTGGATGCAGCACAAGAAAGCGGAAGCAAAGCAGTGATCAAAACTTGGTCCCGCGCTTCTACAATCACACCTGACATGGTTGGGTTGACGTTTGCAGTGCATAACGGGAATAAGTTTATTCCTGTGTTCGCAACAGAAAACATGGTAGGTCACAAATTGGGAGAATTTTCTCCTACACGTAACTTCCGTGGACATGGTGCTAACAAAAAGGATAAAAAAAGATAGTAAAATTCAAGTGACATGGGCGCTAGAAAGAAATTAAGAGCAGATAAAATCAAAGAGGAAAAAGCAACTACTGCATTCGCAAAGTTGAATAACTCTCCGATTTCTCCTCGTAAAATGAGATTGGTTGCAGATCTTGTACGTGGAGTTGAAGTAAACAAGGCTCTAAACATATTGCAACACAATGCGAAGGATGCATCGTTGAGTTTATCCAAGTTATTGCGTTCAGCAATTGCTAACTGGGAAGCTAAAAACGAAGGTAAGAGCATTGAGGATGAGAAATTAGTGGTAAAATCAATCGAAGTTGGTTCAGCGGGAATGCTTAAGCGTATCCAGACTGCACCTCAAGGTAGAGCTTACCGAGTTCGTAAAAGATCAAACCACGTGACTATCGTTGTTGATGGTTCAAAATAATTGTAAAGGAAAATGGGACAAAAGACGAATCCAATTGGTAATAGACTAGGTTTCATCCACGGATGGGAATCTAACTGGTACGGTGGAGATAACTACCGCGATAAAATCGTTGAAGACGATCAGATCCGCAAGTATCTTCACGCTCGTTTATCCAGAGCAAGTATTTCGAAAATCATCATCGAGCGTACCCTCAAGCTCGTTACTGTAACAATCAACACGGCTCGTCCGGGAGTGATTATCGGTAAAGGTGGTCAAGAAGTAGACAAATTGAAAGAAGAGTTGAAGAAATTGACGAAAAAAGAGATCCAGATCAACATTTTCGAGGTAAAACGTCCGGAATTGGATGCTCGTTTGGTGGCAGATGGTATCGCTCGTCAGATCGAAGCTCGTATTTCATTCCGTCGCGCTATCAAGATGGCTATCGGTTCAACCATGCGAATGGGTGCCGAAGGTATCAAAGTGAAAATTTCAGGTCGTTTGAATGGAGCTGAAATGGCTCGTTCAGAAATGTACAAAGATGGACGTACTCCGTTACATACGTTCAGAGCTGATATCGATTATGCAGTAGGTGAGGCATTGACTACTTACGGATTGATCGGGATCAAAGTATGGATCTGCAAAGGTGAAGTTTACGGTCGTCGTGATCTTTCCCCGAATGTTGGAATGGCTGCACAAGGTGCTAAAGGCGGAGCTCCATCAGGAGACCGTGGGGACCGTGGTAACCGTCGTCCGGCTGGAGGAAAAGGTGGAAACAACCGTAAAAAGAAGTAAAAACACATTAAAATTTTCAGAAGATGTTATCTCCAAAGAGAACCAAATTTAGAAGAGTTCAAAAAGGTCGTAATCGTGGTGAAGCGCAACGCGGATCTACTATTGCATTCGGATCTTTCGGACTGAAAACATTGGAGCCGGGATGGATTACATCACGCCAGATTGAAGCTTCCCGTATCGCAGTTACGCGTTACATGAAGCGTGAAGGAAAGGTGTGGATCCGTATCTTCCCAGACAAACCGATCACATCGAAGCCTGCAGAGGTACGTATGGGTAAAGGTAAAGGAGCTCCTAGCCACTGGGTGGCGGTTGTAAGACCAGGACGTATTATGTTTGAAGCGGATGGTGTTCCTTATGAAGTTGCAAAGGAAGCATTACGTTTGGCAGCTCAAAAGCTACCGGTAAAATGTAAGTTCATCGTTCGTAACGATTATGTTGTACCTGGTAAATAATTGAAAGCATGAAAAAGGTAGAATTAAGTAAACTTTCAATTGACGATTTGAAAAAGCAAGTGTCAAGCGAAACGGAAAAATTGACGAAAATGAAATTGGGACACAAAGTAACTCCATTGGAGAACCCAATCCAAATTCGTGACGTTCGCAAGCAGATTGCTCGTTTGAATACTGAATTGAGAAAACGTGAAATTCAAGCATAAGGCTTGAAATAAAAGAAGCTTGAAATGGAAAAGCGTAATTTAAGAAAAGAACGTATCGGGACTGTTACCAGTGATAAGATGGAAAAATCTATCGTGGTTTCTGTAGAAAGAAAAGTAAAACACCCGAAATATGGTAAGTTCGTGAAAAAAACTACTAAATTTGTGGCCCACGATGAAAATAACGACTGTAACATTGGTGACACCGTTAAGATCATGGAGACCCGTCCTTTGTCTAAGAACAAGAACTGGAGATTAGTAGAAATTTTAGAAAGAGCTAAATAATAATTAGTTGCAATGATACAACAAGAATCAAGACTTGCAGTTGCAGATAACTCCGGAGCAAAAGAGGTGTTATGTATCCGCGTATTAGGTGGTACAAAACGTCGTTATGCTTCTGTAGGAGATAAGATCGTAGTAGCTGTTAAGAGCGCAATGCCCTCTGGAGCCGTTAAAAAAGGTGCGGTTGCCAAGGCGGTTGTTGTAAGAACACGCAAGGAGGTTCGCCGACCTGACGGTTCTTACATTCGTTTCGATGATAACGCATGTGTTATCTTGAATCAGGCGGGGGAGATGAGAGGAACCCGTATTTTTGGACCAGTAGCTCGTGAGCTTCGTGAGAACAATTACATGAAAATTGTTTCACTTGCTCCCGAAGTACTTTAATCAGTAGTGAAGTCATGCAAAAGAAATTACACATCAAAGTAGGCGACACTGTTAAAGTATTAAGCGGTGAGTCTAGAGGTCAGGAAGGAACAGTACTGACTATTGACAGAAACAAGGAGCGTGCTACAGTAGGTGGAGTGAACGTTGTAAAACGTCACACAAAGCCAAGCGCGTCTGAACCACAAGGAGGAATCGTTGAGAAAGAAGGATCTATCCACATTTCCAACTTGATGGTAGTAGTTAAAGGACAAGCTAGCCGCATCGGACGTAAGGAAAATGCGAAAGGTAAGTTAGTTCGTTATTCTAAAAAATCAGGAGAGGAGATCAAGTAATGAGTTATTCACCAAGATTAAAAAAACAGTACAAGGAGGAAATCATTCCTGCATTGACTGAGAAATTTGGGTACAAAACCATTATGCGTGTGCCTAAGTTGCAGAAAATTGTAATCAGCCAGGGATTGGGTGATGCAGTTGCTGATAAGAAAATCGTTGACAACGCGGTTGCGGATGTTTCCCGTATCGCTGGTCAAAAAGCAGTAGCTACGATGTCTAAAAAAGACGTTTCGAACTTTAAATTGCGTAAAGGAATGCCGATCGGTACTAAAGTTACTTTGCGTGGTGATAAAATGTACGATTTCTTAGACCGTTTTATTGCTGTTGCTTTGCCTCGTACACGTGACTTCCGTGGAGTTAATCCAAAAGGATTTGACGGACGTGGTAACTTCAATTTAGGAGTTAAAGAGCATATCATTTTCCCTGAGATCGATATCGACAAGGTAAGCAAGATCTTAGGTATGGATATCACTTTTGTTACAACAGCTGAAAGCGACGAAGAAGGAAGAGCTTTGCTAGATGCCTTCGGATTCCCATTCATCAAAAAATAAGACAATGGCTAAGGAATCAATGAAAGCGCGTGAGCGCAAAAGAGAAAAAATGGTAGCAAAATACGCAGCGAAAAGAGCTGAGTTGAAAGCTGCCGGAGATTGGGATGCATTGCAGCAATTGCCAGCGAACTCTTCCAAGGTTCGTGTACACAATCGTTGCGGGTTGACTGGTCGTCCTCGTGGTTATATGCGTCAATTCGGTGTTTCACGTGTTACTTTCCGTGAAATGGCATTGGCTGGTAAAATCCCGGGAGTTAAAAAAGCAAGTTGGTAAAAGTCACCGTCAGTTGACGGAGTGAAACTCTACCGAGTAATTAATAAAAGAAAAAGGACATGTATACAGATCCTATTGCAGATTATCTAACACGAATCCGTAACGCGAATATGGCTCGTTTGAAGACAGTTGAAATTCCAGCTTCAAACACTAAAAAAGCTATTACAGCAATCTTGTTCGATCAGGGTTACATCGCGAATTACAAATTCGAAGAAGATGGAAAACAAGGTGTGATTAAAATCGCATTGAAGTACAACCAATCCACAAAAGTTCCTGCGATCACTAAAATCGAGCGCGCGTCTCGTCCAGGTCTTCGTAAGTATTCAGGTGCAGCAGAAATGCCACGTGTATTGAATGGTTTGGGAATCGCTATCGTTTCTACTTCAAGAGGAGTGATCACGGATAAAGAAGCAAGAAAAGAAAACGTAGGCGGAGAAGTTCTTTGCTACGTATATTAAAAAGCATAAAATAAAAAAGGTGACTGAGTCCCGAACCTTCGGGAAAGTCCCTTTTTTCATTTTAAAACAAGTAGAAACTAGAATGCAGATTTCTGAGCGCCAGGAATCAAAAAAGATATGGGTATTGACTCGTATCTTTTATTGTTGTACTTTTGCGCTCGTTTTCGTAATTCGTAATTAAATAAATAATGTCAAGGATAGGTAAATCCCCAGTAACAATCCCGAGTGGAGTTGAAGTAAAGGTGGACGGATCAGTTATCTCCGTAAAAGGAAAGAACGGTACGTTGGAGCAGGATTTCGATACAGAAGCTGTTTCCATCAATATCGAAGGATCTGAGATCACTTTAAGCCGCGCGTCTGATGCGCCGGACCATCGTTCCAAGCACGGTTTATACCGCGCATTGATCCAGAACATGGTTGTTGGTGTATCCGAAGGGTACAAAAAGGAATTGGAAGTAATCGGTGTAGGTTACCGTGCAACTGCAACAGGACAATCGTTGGAGTTAGCGTTAGGTTATTCTCACCCGATCATCATCGAATTCCCGAAAGAAATTAAGGTATCTGCAGATACTCAAAAAGGTAAAGCTCCGGTGGTGACTTTAGAGTCACACGATAAGCAACTTTTGGGCCAGGCTGCTGCCAAAATTCGTTCCCTTCGTAAACCTGAGCCGTACAAAGGAAAAGGTATTCGCTTTATGGGTGAAGAAGTTCGAAGAAAAGCTGGTAAATCTGCAGGTAAAAAATAATTTTAGAAGTTATGGCATTTAGTAAATTAAACAGAAGAGCAAAAATTAAGAGAAGAATCAGAAAGAAAATTTCTGGTACTACTTCCGTGCCTCGTCTTTCTGTATTCCGTTCAAACAAGCAAATCTACGCTCAGTTGATCGATGATACAAAAGGAATCACATTGGCTGCTGCTTCTTCTTACAAAAACACCGCTGCTGACAAGAAAAGCAAATCTGAGCAAGCAGCAGTTGTAGGAAAAGAGATCGCTGCAAAAGCGGTAAAAGCTGGTGTAGAATCAGTAGTATTTGACCGTAACGGGTACTTGTACCACGGTCGTGTTAAATCATTGGCTGATTCAGCTAGAGAAGGAGGACTTAAATTTTAATCATCATGGCAGCAATTATAGGAAATAGAGTAAAAGCCTCAGATATTGAGCTTAAAGATAAATTGGTAGCTGTGAACCGTGTGACTAAAGTAACAAAAGGTGGTCGTACGTTCAGTTTCTCAGCTATCGTAGTTGTTGGGGATGAAAACGGTATCGTTGGTCATGGTCTTGGTAAGGCAAAAGAAGTAACAGAAGCGATTACAAAAGGAATCGACGATGCGAAAAAGAACCTGATCAAAGTTCCGATCTTAAAAGGTACAGTTCCTCACGCACAAAAAGGAAAATTCGGTGGAGCAGAAGTTTTATTAAAACCTGCTACAAATGGTACAGGAGTAATCGCTGGTGGTGCGATGCGTGCAGTATTGGAATCTGTAGGTATTCACAACGTATTGGCAAAATCTCAAGGATCATCCAACCCACACAACGTTGTTAAAGCAACAATCAATGCATTGGCATCTATGCGCGATGCAGCAGCTGTTGCACGTCAGCGTGGAATCAGTATGGACAAAGTGTTTAACGGTTAATAAAAAATAGTATGGCAACAATTAAAATCAAACAAGTTCGCAGTGCTATCAAACGTCCGGCTCGTCAGGTAGCTACAATCCAGGCGTTAGGATTCCGCCGTTTGAACCAGGTAATTGAGAAAGAAGCAACTCCGCAAATTCTTGGAATGATCAAGAAGGTAGCGCATTTGGTAGAAGTTGTAGAATAATACTTTAAAACGAATTATCCATGAATTTAAATAATTTAACACCTGCTAAAGGATCCGTTCTATCTGATAAGAGAATCGGTCGTGGACACGGTTCCGGAGGTGGTGGTACTGCTACGCGCGGTCACAAAGGAGCGAAATCCCGTTCCGGTTATTCTAAGAAAATCGGATTCGAAGGAGGACAAATGCCGTTACAACGTCGTGTTCCTAAATTCGGATTCAAAAACATCAATCGTGTTGAATACAAAGCAATCAACTTAGATGCTATTCAATCATTGGTTGATCGTAAGAATGTAACTGATATTACTATCGAAGTACTACGTGAAAACGGTTTGGTATCTCGTAATGACCTGGTAAAAATCTTAGGTCGCGGAGAACTTAAATCGAAAGTAACAGTAAGTGCACACAAGTTTTCTTCTTCTGCAAAAGCAGGAATTGAAGCTCAAGGTGGTTCTATTTCAGAAATCTAATTAACTTTGCCGACATTTTTTTTATGAAACGGTTTATACAAAACATAAAAAACATCTGGAAAGTAGAAGAATTAAGAAAGCGTATCTTATTGACGCTTTTCTTAATTCTCGTATACCGTATCGGATCGTTTATCATGTTGCCTGGTGTGAATGCAGAAGCAGTACTTGCAAATGCATCCCGCAAAGGAGGTGACAACGTGCTTGAATCATTGTTATCGATGTTCTCCGGTGGAGGGTTTACCAACGTGTCCATTATGGCGCTTGGTATCATGCCTTACATTAGTGCTTCGATCATTATGCAGTTATTGGGGATGGCAGTTCCTGCTGTTCAGAAAATGCAGAATGAAGGTGAATCAGGTAGAAAACAAATCAATACGTATACGCGTATATTGACGATTATCATCTGTGCTGTTCAGGCACCGAGTTATATTTCGTTGTATGCGTCTAGTATCAAGGGTGCGCTGCCTGCTGATCTATCCATGTTATGGTGGACCACAGCGGTGTCTTGTATGGTTGCCGGTTCAATGTTTGCTGTATGGTTAGGTGAACGCATTACAGATAAGGGAATCGGGAATGGTATTTCGTTATTGATTACCGTAGGGATCTTGTCCCGTCTCCCATCTTCTTTCCTTACTGAAATGGCTGCTAACAAAAATTTCCCGCTTAAAATTGTTTTGGAGATCATCGTATTCATGCTTATCGTACTTGGAACAATCCTGATTGTTCAAGGTGTGCGTAAAGTTCCTCTAAACACAGCAAAACGTGTTGTTGGAGCAAGAGCAGTAGATGAGCAGGGAGCTAGAAACTATTTGCCTTTGAAGGTAAATGCTTCCGGTGTAATGCCGATCATCTTCGCGCAAGCGATCATGACTATCCCGGTAATGATTTTCTCTCAGCAAAAAGACGGTGGTGTTATTCAATACGCGTTAGGAGATACACATGGTGTACCTTACAACGCATTGTTAGCGCTTTTGATTATCGTATTTACGTACTTCTACACTGCTATTATGATCAACCCACGTAAAATGGCTGATGATTTGAAGCGCAGTGGAGGATTTATCCCTGGCGTTCGTCCGGGAGATGAAACTGCCGAGTATATCGATTCATTGGTATCACGCATTACTTTGCCTGGATCTATCTTCCTTGCATTGATCGCGATCTTGCCATCTATTGCATATGCTTGTAATATTACTTCTGGTTTTGAGTATTTCTTCGGAGGAACTTCGTTGTTAATCATGGTAGGAGTAGTTTTAGATACCCTTCAGCAAATTGAATCTTACTTATTGAACCGCCACATGGATGGTTTGATGGAAGGATCACGTGTGAGAGGAAGAAGAAGTATAAACGAAATGTCATCAGGTTTCTAGATTATGGCTAAACAGGCATCTATAGAACAAGACGGAACGATTATCGAAGCATTGTCAAATGCAATGTTTCGTGTCGAGTTGGAGAATGGACACGTGATTACGGCGCACATTTCAGGAAAGATGAGAATGTTCTACATTAAAATCCTTCCGGGTGACCGTGTGAAAGTGGAAATGTCTCCGTATGATTTAACTAAAGGACGTATTTCTTTCCGCTACAAATAATTGTAAGAAAGAATTCCGATAAAAAAGCAAAAGATGAAAGTAAGAGCTTCAGTAAAAAAGCGTTCTGCAGATTGCAAGATCGTTAAAAGAAAAGGAAGAGTTTACGTGATTAACAAGAAGAATCCTAAACTAAAACAAAGACAAGGGTAATTATGGCACGTATTGCAGGTATTGATCTACCAAAAAACAAGAGAGGTGTAATCGGTTTGACGTACATCTTTGGAATTGGCCGCAGCACGGCTAAGAAAGTGTTGACATCAAACGGAATTGATGAAAACATCAAAGTACAGGACTGGAATGACGATCAGATCGCTTTGATCCGTAACTCCATCGCTGAGATTAAAACAGAAGGACAGTTGCGTTCTGAGATTCAGTTGAACATTAAGCGTTTGATGGATATCGGATGTACACGTGGAATTCGTCACCGTGCAGGTCTTCCATTGAGAGGTCAGCGTACGAAAAACAACTCTCGTACTAGAAAAGGTAGAAGAAAAACAGTTGCTAACAAGAAGAAAGCAACTAAGTAATAGTTAAGAAAATGGCAAAAGCAAATCAAAAGAAGAAGAAAAACGTCAAAGTAGACGCAGCGGGTGAAGCGCATATCCAAGCTACCTTCAACAATGTGATTATTTCTTTGACGAACAACGCTGGTCAGGTTATTTCCTGGTCATCCGCTGGAAAAATGGGCTTCAAAGGTTCTAAAAAGAACACTCCGTATGCTGCACAGGTTGCTGCTGAGGATGCATCTAAAGAAGCACATGACTTCGGATTACGTAGAGTGCGTGTATTTGTGAAAGGACCAGGTGCTGGTCGTGAATCAGCTATCCGTGCAATTCACAATCATGGGATCGAAGTGATCGAGATCATCGATGTAACTCCGCTTCCGCACAATGGTTGTCGTCCTCCAAAAAGACGTCGCGTTTAATTTATAGTATTTTTAATCTAAAGGGGAAATTGATTATCGAAGGAAAAGCCTTAATTCATAATCCCCCTTTTTACATTTTATAGTATGGCAAGATATACAGGCCCAAAATCGAAAATTGCCCGTCGTTTCCGCGACCCAATTTTCGGTCCGGATAAATCTCTGGACAAAAGACAATATGGACCAGGACAACACGGACCAAACAAGCGCCGTGGTGGAAAGCAGTCAGAGTACGCTATCCAGCTTGGTGAAAAACAAAAAGCAAAGTATACTTACGGTATCCTTGAGCGTCAATTCTCGAACTTGTTCAAGAAAGCATCCCGCATGAAAGGTATTACAGGTGAAGTATTGTTGCAATTGTGTGAAGCTCGTTTGGACAACACAGTATACCGTTTAGGAATCGCTCCTTCCCGTCGTGCTGCTCGTCAGTTGGTTACTCACAAACACATCGTGGTAAACGGAGAAGTAGTAAACATTCCTTCTTATACACTACGTGTTGGTGATGTAGTAAGCGTTCGTGAAAAGTCTAAGTCTTTGGAAGCAATCGCTGCTTCATTGACAGCTTCAACAAACAAGCGTTACGATTGGTTGGATTGGGATAATTCATCTAAGTCAGGAAAGTTCTTGAGCCTTCCTTCCCGTGACATGATTCCTGAGAACATCAAGGAACAACTAATCGTCGAACTTTACTCTAAGTAAGCCGACGCGTTAGTATCAAGATATGGGAGCCTGTTTTCAGGCTCCTTTTTAACGTTAATCATTGGATTGCAGCAAAAGGGTTTGGTCGACCTTCTTCAATCAATCAGACCGCGCAACTGCAAAACAATTAAAAAGAAGAAAAACAAATGGCAATTTTAGATTTTCAAAAGCCTGACAAGGTAATTATGATCCAGTCGGACGAGCGTAAGGGACAATTTGAGTTCCGCCCGCTTGAGCCAGGATACGGAATCACAGTAGGAAACGCATTGCGTCGTATCTTACTTTCTTCATTGGAAGGATACGCAATTTCATCTGTTCGCATCGAAGGTGTAGACCACGAGTTTGCAACATTGAAAGGAGTAGTTGAAGACGTTACCGAGATCGTATTGAACTTGAAACAAGTGCGTTTCAAACAACAAATCGAGGGAACGGATAACGAAACAGTAGTTGTTTCTATTTCCGGACAAGATAAATTGACTGCAGGTGATTTAGGAAAATTCACATCCGGATTCCAGGTATTAAACCCGGATTTGGTGATTTGTAACATGGAAAGCTCCGTTAAACTGGAGATGGAATTGACAATCATCAAAGGACGTGGTTACCTTCCTGCTGAGGAAAACAAAACGGGTAACTCACCGTTCGGAACGATCTTTATCGATTCGATCTTTACGCCGGTTGTGAACGTGAAATACACGATCGAAAACTACCGTGTAGAGCAAAAAACGGATTACGAGAAATTGGTTTTGGAATTGACAACAGACGGTTCCATTCATCCGAAAGATGCTTTGAAAGAAGCTGCAAAAATCTTGATCCACCACTTTATGTTGTTCTCAGATGAGCGCATCACTTTGGATAGTGAAGTGAAGTCTGAAACAGAGGAGTTTGATGAGACATCATTGCACATGCGTCAGTTGTTGAAAACAAAATTAGTAGATATGGACCTTTCAGTTCGTGCACTAAACTGTTTGAAAGCTGCAGACGTTGAAACATTGGGAGATCTTGTTTCTTACAACAAGAACGACTTATTGAAGTTCCGTAATTTCGGTAAGAAATCCTTGACTGAGTTGGAAGACTTGGTAGATTCTAAAGGATTGAACTTCGGAATGAACGTTGCTAAATACAAATTAGATAAAGACTAGTATCGCAAATTAAAATTAATAATGTCGTAATAGGTGGTTGGGATCACGCGATAATTTAGCCCGGCTAACCGTTACTTACGAAATTCAAAGTTATGAGACACGGAAAAAAACACAACCATCTTGGTAGAAAGACAGCTCACAGACACGCAATGTTGTCTAACATGGCTTGTTCTTTAATCGAGCACAAAAGAATCTCTACAACAATCGCTAAAGCAAAAGCTTTGCGTGTATACGTAGAACCGATTTTAACAAAATCAAAAGACGATTCAACTCACAACCGTCGTACAGCTTTCTCTTACCTGAAAAGCAAAGAGGCAGTTACTGAGTTGTTCCGTACAATTGCTCCGAAAATTGCTGACCGTCCGGGAGGATACACACGTATTATCCGCACAGGTTACCGTTTAGGGGATAACGCGGAAATGTGTTTGATCGAGTTGGTTGATTTCAACGAAGTATACACTTCAGGAGAGAAGAAAACAACAACACGTCGTTCACGTCGTGGTGGATCTACAGCTAAGAAAGCTGATGCGGCTCCTGCTGCTGACGTAGTTGAAGAAGCAGTAGTTGTTGAAGAAACTCCGGCAACTGAGGAAGTAAAAGCAGAATCTGCTGCGGCAGATGAAACACCAGCTGAAGAAGCATCTAACGAAACAGAAGAGAAAACGGAAGAGTAATCATGAAGTTTTTCTTTTAAGAAATAAAAAGGGTATCCAGTTATTAACGGATACCCTTTTTTATGCACGATACTTTTGAAGTTGAAATAGAAATCCTAATTTTGCAAAAACATTTTAGTAGTATGGAAGAACGCAAGCCTGCGCTCCTGGTCCTGGAGGATGGAACAGTATTTTACGGCAAAGCAACCGGAAAGATTGGAACAACAACCGGAGAAATTGCCTTTAACACGGGAATGACCGGTTATCAAGAGGTGTTTACTGATCCTTCTTATTATGGGCAAATACTAGTCATGACGACTTCCCATATTGGTAATTACGGTGTAAACCCGGAAGAAGTGGAATCCGAAACGGTAAAAATTGCCGGGTTGGTAACCAAAAAATTCGCAGAGAACTTCTCAAGATCCTCTGCAGTATCAAATCTGAATGATTATTTAGTGGATAACGACAAAGTGGGGATCACCGATATTGATACCCGTTCCCTGGTTCGTCATATCCGCCATAAAGGTGCTATGAACGCCATTATTTCTTCCGAGATTTTGGATGAGAAGGCCCTTCAGAAACAAGTAAAAGAAGTTCCTTCCATGGATGGATTGGAATTGTCTTCCAAAGTAGCTACCAAAACAGCTTACGAAATGGGAGATCCGAACAGTTCTTTGAGAGTGGCTTTGCTTGATTTCGGAGTGAAAAAGAACATTGTGCGTTGTTTGGCCGATAGAGGTTGTCTGGTGAAGGTATTCCCGATGAACACGACCCTGGAAGAATTGAAAGCGTTCAATCCGGATGGATATATGTTGTCAAACGGCCCCGGAGATCCGTCTGCCATGCCGAACGAAATTGCTTTGGTAAAAGAATTGGTCGAAGTGGGGACACCGGTTTTCGGAATTTGTTTGGGACACCAGATCCTGGGGCTTAGCCAGGGATTGAAAACCGAAAAGATGTTTAACGGTCACAGAGGAATTAACCACCCGGTTATGAACCTGATTACCGGAAAAGGAGAGATTACCTCCCAAAATCACGGATTCGTTATCGCAAAAGATAGCGTAGCATCCAATCCTCGGATTAAAGTGACTCACGAACACCTGAACGATCAAACGATCGCCGGGATTATGCTGACAGACAAACCGGTCTTTTCAGTACAATATCACCCGGAAGCGTCAGCAGGACCGCACGATTCCCGCTATTTGTTCGATCAGTTTATTGAGAATATGAAAAACGCTGCTGCGAAAAAATAGACAAGCGTTAATGCAGTCAGAGCTAAAGACTAGAAATAAAACGAATAAAAACAATACATGAGTTATATCGCACGCATTGTCGGAAGACAAGTTTTAGATTCAAGAGGTAATCCAACGGTAGAAGTGGATGTTTACACTACAAACGGCGCAGTTGGAAGAGCTGCAGTTCCTTCGGGAGCTTCCACCGGTGTTCACGAAGCAGTTGAATTGCGCGACGGAGACAAATCCGTTTACCTTGGAAAAGGAGTTTTGAAAGCAGTTGAGAATGTCAATTCGATCATTGCTGAAGAATTGATCGGGATGGATATTTTCGATCAGAAACTGATTGACCGTGTTTTGTTGGAATTGGACGGGACTCCGAATAAATCGAAATTAGGAGCAAATGCAATCCTTGGAACTTCTTTGGCGGTTGCAAAAGCTGCTGCACAGGAAGCAGGGTTGAGCTTATTTAAATACGTAGGTGGTGTTGGTGCTACAACCATGCCGGTTCCGATGATGAATATCCTGAACGGAGGTTCACACGCAGATAACCTGATCGATATCCAGGAATTCATGGTCATGCCGTTCGGAGCGGCTTCTTTCTCGGAAGGATTGCGTTGGGGAACGGAGATTTTCCACCATTTGAAATCCGTTTTGAAAGACAAGGGAATGTCTACGAATGTGGGTGATGAAGGAGGTTTTGCACCGAATTTGGGATCCAATGAAGAGGCAATCCAGGTCGTTTTACAAGCTATTGAAAAAGCAGGGTTCAAACCGGGAATCGATGTACACATTGCATTGGACGCGGCATCTTCCGAATTTTACAATGCGGAAAAAGGATTGTACCTATTTGAATCCACGGGAGATTCTATGACCTCTTCCCAAATGGTTGATTTTTGGGCCGACTGGTGCAGTAAATACCCGATTGTATCTATCGAAGACGGATTGGCAGAAGACGATTGGGCAGGCTGGAAAGAAGCAACCGATAAACTCGGGAATAAAGTACAATTGGTCGGAGATGATTTATTCGTAACCAATACCAAACGTTTGTCACAAGGAATTGAGCAAGGAATTGCAAACTCCATTTTGGTGAAAGTAAACCAGATCGGATCTCTGAGCGAAACGATCGAAGCGGTTCAAATGGCAACCAGAAACAGCTATACTTCGGTAATGTCACACAGAAGTGGTGAAACCGAAGATAATACGATTGCTGACCTGGCAGTTGCGTTGAATTGCGGCCAGATCAAAACAGGTTCTGCTTCCAGAAGCGACCGTATGGCAAAATACAATCAATTGTTAAGAATAGAAGAAGAGTTGGGAGAAACTGCCTACTATCCGGGTAAGAACTTTCGATTTTTATAATAGAAATGATTAGAAGAGAAGGGAGCCTAGGCTCCCTTTTTTTGTTCGTTCAAACCGGGGTTTTGTTCAATCAGCCACTCCTTTTGGCAAAAGTTCCTTACCTTATCCCCGGAAATTCAACCTCATTGAAAAATCAATTCACAAAGTGAAAAAACAGGATGATTTCCAAATAATGAATTAATTTTTAACAAAATGTTTAAAAGCGGTGTCTTTTTATGAATTGAAAGCAACCAAATTATTTTTAGACCGTTTAGAAATCAAAGTACTAATTATGAAGAATTTAATAATAGGTTTAGTTTTCGCAATGGGGACTTTTTGGGTAAGTGCTCAATCCTCTGCTTCTCAGGCTAATACCCCTTCTTTTTTTGCACAGTGTTTGGTGAATGTGGGGAATCAAAATGAATTGACAACTTTGGAAAATCAATTACGTACCATACCTTATGTGAAGGTAGTTCGTGTTGATATTCCAACCAGCCGTTTATTCTTAACAACAAAAGATCTTTCTTCATTTACGGCGACTGAGTTTTCGTCCTGGATGGGAACGTATGCTACGTCATACAGCTGTCTTCAAATCGGATTGCACGGAGTTGATCCTGTAAATCCTTTTCCGTTCACTAATTGTCAGGATTAAAAAATACCGGTTATGAAAAATATTCTACTAATTATCTGTTTTTTTGCTGGTATTACTGCAATTGCACAGCCAAACGATTGTAACGAAGCAATTCCGGGGTGTAACGCTCCGCCATTTGGAATTGCCCCTCCAAACCCTTCTACAAACGTAGTTGACTTTGGTACGGGAACAGTGTCGAACCCAAGTTCTAACCCACAGGGAGTAAACTCCGGATGTTTATTGTCCGGTGAAACGAGTTCTACATTTATCACCATTAATGTGGTAACATCCGGAACATTACAGTGGTCTTTGATCGGTTTGAACCCGAACGGAACGCCATCCAATTCCGGTTGTTTCGACTGGATCATGTGGCCGGATATGCAAAATAGTACTATGGACGGTTGTACGGGAATCAATGGAAATACGTTACCTCCGGTTGCTTGTAACTGGAACGGGATGTGTAACGGGAATACCGGTATGTCAACTCCTGCGAATTATCCTCCGGGAGCTTCCAATACGAGTTACCAACCGCCATTAACGGTTACTGCAGGACAAACATTCATTTTGTGTTTGTCGAACTACAGTTCAACCAGCCAAACAGTAAACTTAAGCTTCTTCGGTACAGCACAGGTTGCATGTAGTGCGTCCGCTCCGGATCAAACAATTTGTCTGGGAAATACCGCAAACGTAACAGTTGCTGCGCCTGGATTTATCAACCCGGTTTTCACCTGGTTAACAACAACAGGAGTAGCGAATCCGAATGCGGGAACAACAACAGTGACTCCAACGGTTACAACAACTTATACGGTTGCTGTTGAGGACGCAGGAACAAATCCTCCAACTCGTGATACTGCTATATTTACAATTACAGTAGTAAACCCGCCGGCACCGAATGCCGGTCCCGATCAAACAGTTTGTCTGGGCCAGCCCTTCCAATTGAGTGGAACTGTTGGTAGTTCTACGAATACTGCAAACTGGCAGGCAATCGTACCTCCGGGTATGACACCGGCTGCAACAGCATCTTTCTCACCGAACTTCAGTTCCATGAACCCAACTGTAACAGTGAACCAACCGGGAACATACAAGTTTGTTCTGAGAGAGACGAGTCCTGTTTGTGGTATCATGAGAGATACAGTTGTAGTTACGGTTTCACAGCTGCAACTGAGCACAACTGTTACAAACCCGGTTTGTAATGGTTCAAGTGACGGTACCATTACGATTACAAGTGCAGGAGCAAGCCAGTATAGCTTCAACAACGGAGCAACCTGGCAGACATCCAATACACTTGGAGGTTTTGCGGCAGGAACTTATACGGTTTGTGCGAAAAATACACTGGGTTGTCAGAAATGTGCTACAGCAACTTTGACAAATCCGCCTTTGATTACCATGTCTGTTTCAAACGATACGATTATTTGTCAAAACGGTACGGCTTCTCTTTGGGCTTTGGCTACAGGAGGAACCGGAGCAGCAACTTATTCTTACCATTGGGACCACAGTCCGGCTTTGACAGAGACCACCCAGGTAAGTCCTCTTACAGATACTTACTATCCGGTTCAGGCTGAAAGTAACCTTGGTTGCTGGTCTAATAAGGATTCCATTTATGTAACAATGAATCCTGTGTTGAGTGCAACCATGACAACAGATGCATTTACTTGTCCGGGATACGAAGATTCTTTAACGGTATTTGCTTCAGGAGGTATCGGTGCACCGTATACCATGACGTGGTCAACCGGTCAGGTGGATGTGGGAACACAAAGTACCCTGAAAGATTCTCCGATGACGACTACGACTTACAGTGTTACTATCAATGATGTTTGTGAAACAACACCGGTAACTATTTCCGGTATTATCAATGCATATCCGGTACCTGTTCCGCAAATCTCCATTGACATGAATCCTTTGTGCGAACCTGCTGTTTTTGTGGTAAGAAATGCCACGGATCCGTCATTGTCACAAAGTACCATATGGAGAATCAGTAACGGTGATGAATTCATGGATGTTGATTCCCTGAGTACTTCAGAAATGATGCATGGTACCTATGATGTTCAGTTAATTGTGACTTCTCCGGATGGATGTATCGATTCAACAACGTTTACAGATACGCTGGTTGTTATGCAGACTCCGGTCGCAGATTTCAAATGGAGCCCGGACCCGATCACGATGTTCAATACGCAGGTATTGTTCTCGCAGTATTCCTTATATGCTGATTCATATGAATGGAGCTTCCCGGGTGCAACACCGAACAATTCCACGAACGAAGATCAATCGGTGCTTTACCCGGACGGGCAAACAGGAACTTATTATGTAACCCTGATTGCGAAATCTTACCTGGGTTGTGCAGATACGGTAACAAAACCGGTGGTAATTCTTCCGGAAGTAATCCTTTATGCTCCGAACACCTTTACTCCGGATGGAGATGAGTTCAACCAAACCTGGAGAGTTCATATCGAAGGAGTAGACGAATTTGATTTCGAACTTCAGATCTTCAACCGATGGGGAGAAGTTATCTGGGAATCACACGACGTGAATGCAGCATGGGATGGAACTTATAACGGTCAGCCGGTTCCTCAGGGAACTTATACCTGGCTGATTCGAACCAGGGAAGTTATTTCCGATAAAAAATATACCTGGAACGGATTGATCAACTTGATTAAATAATACAAACAATTGATCCGAATGATAAGGGGTTGTTCAATGACGAACAGCCCCTTATTGTTTTATGTAAAACCGATTAGAGCCTTTCATCATTTGGTCTGCAGAAGAGATAATTCTTCTCCCATATCATTGGAAATTCCCACTTTTTGGTTGAATCAGTCAATCGAATTCGTAATTTCGCACCATAAGCGATAGACTATGAATTTGAACGAATTTCAAAACGATCTGACAACAGGAATTCCTGCGGTTCTGCCAGCAAAGAAAGCATACGAAACAGCGATCAATCACGCGCCCAAGCGTAAGGAGATTCTTACTCCGGAAGAAAAGATCCTGGCATTGAAAAATGCCTTGCGTTATTTCCCGAAAGATCAGCATGCCGAACTGGCGCAGGAGTTTTCCGATGAGTTGGAGAAACACGGAAGAATTTACATGTATCGCTTCAGACCGGATTATAAAATGTATGCCCGTCCGATTAGTGAATACCCGGGAAAATCCCTGCAGGCGAAAGCAATTATGCTGATGATCCAGAATAACCTGGATTATGCCGTTGCCCAGCATCCGCACGAGTTGATTACTTACGGTGGGAACGGAGCGGTTTTCCAGAACTGGATCCAGTACCGTTTGACGATGAAATACCTTTCTGAAATGGAAGACGACCAAACGTTGGTCATGTATTCCGGGCATCCGCTGGGACTATTCCCTTCGCATAAAGACGCGCCGCGTGTAGTGGTAACAAATGGTATGATGATCCCGAATTATTCGAAACCGGATGATTGGGAAAAATTCAACGCGCTTGGAGTGACACAATACGGACAAATGACAGCCGGATCTTACATGTACATCGGTCCGCAGGGAATTGTTCACGGTACTACCATTACGGTTTTAAATGGTTTTCGCAAAATTAAGAAAAGTCCTGCGGGATCTCTGTTCGTGACTTCCGGTTTGGGAGGAATGAGCGGTGCGCAGCCGAAAGCAGGAACCATTGCCGGTTGTGTGACGGTTTGTGCAGAGGTAAACCCGAAGATTACACGTATTCGTCATGAACAGGGTTGGATCCACGAAGTGATCGAAGATCTGGATGCGCTGGTAAAACGCGTTCGTGAGGCTCAGGCAAATAAAGAGGTTGTTTCGATCGCTTACTTAGGGAATGTGGTAGATGTTTGGGAGAAATTCGACCGTGAGCATTTGCACATTGATTTGGGTTCTGATCAGACTTCCCTGCATAATCCATGGGCGGGTGGTTACTACCCGGTTGGAATTACCTTCGAGGAATCCAATCGATTGATGGCCGAAAATCCGGAGGTATTCAAACAAAAAGTACAGGAAACATTGGTTCGCCATGCCAATGCAATTAACGCACATACGGCAAAAGGAACTTATTTCTTTGATTATGGGAATGCCTTCCTGCTGGAAGCTTCCAGAGCCGGTGCAGATGTCATGGCGGCAAACGGAATTGATTTCAAATATCCGTCTTATGTGCAGGATATTATGGGGCCGATGTGTTTCGATTACGGTTTCGGGCCGTTCCGCTGGGTATGTACTTCAGGTGATCCTGCTGATCTGGAAAAAACAGATGCAATTGCTTGTGCTGTTCTGGAGGAAATGAAACAACAAAGCCCGGAAGAGATTCAGCAGCAGATGGCGGATAATATTCAGTGGATCAAAGGTGCACAGGAGAACAAACTGGTAGTTGGTTCGCAGGCGCGTATTTTATATGCAGATGCAGAAGGGCGAATGAAAATTGCTGCGGCATTCAATGAAGCTATATCCAAAGGAATTATCGGGCCGGTGGTATTAGGAAGAGATCACCACGATGTATCGGGAACAGATTCTCCGTACCGCGAAACTTCCAATATTTACGACGGATCCAGATTCACCGCAGATATGGCCATCCACAATGTCATCGGTGATTCTTTCCGCGGAGCGACGTGGGTTTCCATTCACAACGGAGGCGGAGTAGGTTGGGGAGAAGTGATCAACGGAGGTTTCGGAATGTTGCTTGACGGATCATCCGATGCCGAAAGAAGATTGAAGTCCATGCTTCATTGGGATGTGAATAACGGAATTGCCAGAAGAAACTGGGCGCGCAACGAAGGAGCTATTTTCGCCATTAAACGCGCTATGGAAGCAGAACCGAAGCTGAAGGTAACAATCCCTGAGTTGGTGGATGAAGAGCTGTTAAAAGGTTTGAAATAATGGAGAATTGAAAATGGAAAATTGAAAAGGTTTTGATTCTGTTATAATCTTTTCAATTTTCAATTCTACATTTTCAATTTACAATACTTTAATCTCCACCCTTCTATTGCTCTGTTCTTCCGAAGCGAATTTGGCATTCGGGAAAATCGGCATGGTATTTCCGTATCCGACGGATATAAGGCGGTTTTTGTCTATCCCGTTTTCGACCAGGTAATGATAAACGCGTTTTGCACGGGCTTCAGAAAGCTTTTGTGCTTCAAAAGTGTTCTCTCCGTTTGAATGGACATGTCCCTGGATTTCTACCTTAATGCCTGCATTCAATGCCAGGAAATCGCGAAGTCGTCTTAACTTAGGTTCTGCGCCTTGCAGGAATTCAGAGGAGCCGGGGAAAAATTCAATCTCATCGATTTGCATGCTTTTTCCTTCTCCGAGCGGTTCTATCCATACTACAATTTCGGTTTCCGTATTGGCCGACACCGGTTCTTCCCGGTCCACAAAGAAATAGCCTTCTGCATCTACTTTTAGCTGAACTTTCCCGGATTTTTCAATCGAGAAACGAAAATCGGATCCCTGGTAAGCGGCCGTAATATCCTTGATCCCGCTAATAGAAATGTTTGCAATAACCGGCTTTCCGGTTTCGTAGTCGCGAACGAGTATATTTAATCCGGATTCTTTTTTATCTGTTCTGAGATCCAGTAATTTTCCGCCTTCAGCTGTTTCCTGCATCTCGCCGGTCATGGGTTCGAACAGGAAGTTGACTTCCAGGTGCTCTTTGGTTTTTGGCGGAGCGATAAAACAGATAATGATTTCTTTTCCAGCCGTCAGATCAATAGGGTATAAGGTACTTTCAGAAACCACCAGGTTCAATCCGAGTTCCAGGGATGGTTTTGAAATAATTCTCCTGATTTCCGCAGATCCTTTTGCAATTTCTTCGCAGGGGTATTTGGTTTCGCCTTCAAAAACCACCATCTGAACTGGCAAAGGACATTTTGCGCTTAGGGTAAAGCGGCCATTGTAGGAAGCTTTAAACGAACAAAACAGGGTGTTTTTTTCCTCGATATTACTCAATGAACTGTAGGCCTGAAAATCATTCACTTTTCCTCCTTTCCCGGAAAACTGCATGCGGTACTCTCCCGTTTTCAGTATCGTAGTTGCTCCCGTACAGTCAGAAATAGCATCTGAGCTTTCGAGAACCTGTTGTCCGAACACTTGCGCAAGAATAAACGAAAAAACTATTAGGAGAGTGTATTTCATTGGCTACAAAGATAGTTTTTTCCTGAATTTTGAAAAAACAGCATTTTTTTGACTGTCTGAATGGGATGAATGAGCGTCTTAAATGTATTTTTTAGTTATTGTTTAACATTCAGTTGCGCCTTCAGACAGGTTCTCAGGTACAAATGTTCGAGCGTTGGGAAAATATGAACAACGCTCACATCGTGGGTTTTTCCTGACAAGACGATATCACCGGTTTTCTGCTGAAGGTTTTTATCGATCATTTTTTTGAGGTCATTGAACTGCGAGTTCATGTTCAGCCTGGTTGCTTTTTCCAGTTCCGAGGATATCCGGTTTGAAAACAGCCATTTAGCACTTTTCAGCAGCACACTTTTAGTCTTGAGATCGTATTCGAGGTCACTCAGTTCCAGTATTTTGGTAGTATTGTCAAATACAGGCACACCCTCCAGGTATAGAATTCCCTTTTTTGTTCCGCTGAAATGGATACCAAGCATCAACCTGTTCTTGTCCAGTCCGCTGACATCCACACCATCAAATACAAAGTGGTTTTTATTGAAATCGATGGTTTGCCCTTTTACCTGTTCGGTGAAGAGTTTGGAAAGGGAATCGTAATTTAATTCGAAATCTGTGAAAAGGTCGAAAGTGTCTTTGGGCGCAGTGGGAATGCTGTTTAATTTCGGAAGTGCTGTAGCAGGACTTTTAGCCGGATCCTGGTTCAGATAGGTCCGGCAATTCAACACCAGGGTTGTATACAATTTGTTCTGTTCCAACCGGGGTTTTACCAGTGAAAGCGCAGTAGGCTCAAAATGAATGTACCCGAGATAGGGAATTTTGACCGACTGGTTCATGCTTTGCCACAAATCTTCCGCATCTTTTTTGAAGGAAATTTTTCCCAGTTCCTTGTCGGTTGCGATACATTGTTTTTCCACCGTTTTTCGTACCTCTTTAATCACTTCATCCGTTGCATCAAACCGGAAAAGGGTCACTTCACATGGATTTAGCGCTTTCAGTTCATGGATGGTCGTTTTGGTACTTAAACCGTAATCTTCGTGGATATTCAATTCGGTAGCAAGGCGGATTCTCAAAGAAGGTTTTGTTTCGTCTATCCCACATGAAAAAGGGATAAGCGGAGTAAGACAAACCGGTTTTGCAGCCAACAAATCCGAACAGGCCGCACAATATTCCATTTTGATCCAGTAAGAGCCGTACAATTCTGACTGGATGCGGTTGTTGACCGTTGAAATATTGAAGGAATCCTTTTGGAACTCGTAATCATACCGAATGCCGCTGCAAGGCTTATCCGATCCGGAAGTAATTGCAGGAACCGATTTGTCGGCGTCTTTTAAATAAGTACTCAAGTTAATTTCTACCGGAACTACGATACTGTTAATCGTATTCGCAACGGGCGGCGGAGTTTCAGCTACCGATGCAACCGGTTTTTCAGGTTTGATGGCAGAGCAGGAAACTATGACGGATGAACTAACAAGAAAGCTAAGCATTCTCAAAAAGTGACCTGTAATAAATGGTGTAAAGCGCATTAAAAAGACCCGAATTCGTTGTAAAGAACAAAGGTATTTATAAAATACAGATTTATTGAATTTCCTTTTTTCTTATCTTCGGGTAAAATACTTTACGATGAACATCCGATTGATCTTATTTGCGCTTTCTTCCCTGGTAGTACTGTCTTGTGCGAAAACAAGAGTATGCGAATGCTCGGATGGATATCATATTGAAATGACCTCTGCGAAAAAACAGGCAGAACAGGCTTGTGAGAAACTGAGTGCCGGAGAGGTCAGCTGTAAGTTGAACTGATCTGAAGTAGCTTCCCGGATTTCGTAGCAAACTAAAAAAGGTATCTGCCTTTCGACAAATACCTTTCCCTGTATTTTTGATTGCGATTAAATCGAATCGATGATGTGATTCAATGTCTCGCTTGGTCTCATTGCTTTTGTAACCAATTCAGCCGTTGGTTTGTAATATCCTCCGATGTTTACTTTGCTTCCCTGAGCTCCGATCAATTCGCTGTTGATCTTGTCTTCATTTTTTGTTAAAGCCTCAGCGACCGGTGTAAATTTCGCTTTCAGTTCGGCATCATTATCCTGAGCGGCCAATGCCTGTGCCCAGTACAATGTCAGGAAGAAGTGGCTTCCGCGGTTATCAATTTCTCCTACTTTTCTTGCAGGAGATTTATCATTCTCCAGGAATTTTTCGGTAGCAGCATCCAGGGTTTCAGCCAATACTTTTGCTTTTTTATTCCCGGTTGTGTTGAACATATGCTCGAAAGAAACCGCCAATGCCAGGAATTCTCCCAGGGAATCCCAACGCAGGTAACCTTCTTCCAGGAATTGCTCCACGTGTTTAGGGGCAGAACCTCCCGCACCTGTTTCAAACAATCCTCCGCCGTTCATCAACGGAACAATGGAAAGCATTTTTGCAGAAGTACCGACCTCCAGAATAGGGAAAAGGTCCGTGTTGTAATCACGCAAAACATTTCCTGTAACGGAAATCGTATCCAACCCTTTTACGATGCGCTCCAAAGAGAAAAGTGTTGCTTCGCTCGGAGAAAGAATGCGAATGTCCAATCCGGAAGTATCGTGGTCTTTTAAATACAATTCTACTTTCGTAATCAATTCCGCATCGTGTGCACGGTTTTTATCCAGCCAGAAAACTGCCGGTGTATTGCTCAAACGGGCTCTTGTTACCGCCAGTTTTACCCAGTCGCGGATAGGAGCGTCCTTTGTCTGGCACATTCTCCAGATATCGCCTTCTTCTACCGGATGCTCCAGTAAAACTTTTCCATCTCCATCCACTACACGTACTTTTCCTTCAGCCGGAATCTGGAATGTCTTGTCGTGAGAACCATATTCTTCAGCAGCCTGTGCCATCAAACCAACGTTCGGAACGGATCCCATGGTTGTCGGATCAAGTGCTCCGTTCTTTTTACAGAAATCGATCACCGTCTGGTAAATTCCTGCATATGATCTGTCCGGAATGATCATCAGGGTATCCTGTAATTTTCCTTCTTTATTCCACATTTTCCCGGAAGTACGGATAGCTGCCGGAACAGATGCATCAACGATCACATCACTCGGTACATGCAGGTTGGTAATTCCTTTTTCGGAGTTCACCATTGCAAGTGCCGGGTTTTTGGCGTAAACAGCATTGATATCTGCTTCGATAGCCGCTTTTTTATCAGCAGGAAGCGCTTCGATCTTTGCGTACAAATCTCCCAAACCATTGTTCGGATTGATTCCCAATTGCGCAAATTCTGCTGCATGTTTTTCAAATACATCTTTGAAATAAACAGAAACCACGTTCCCGAAAATGATCGGGTCTGAAACTTTCATCATGGTCGCTTTTAAGTGAACGGAAAGCAATAAATTCTTTGCTTTTGCTTCTTCGATTTCCGTTGCAATGTAAGAACGAAGTGCTTTTTGGCTCATCACGGAAGCATCGATGATCTCGCCTGCTTTCAGTGCTGTTTTTTCCTTCAGAACCTTTACCGTTCCGTCGTTTTGTACCAACTCGATTTTTACATCCGTCGCAGCAGGAAGTACGGCTGATTTCTCGCTTCCGTAAAAATCTCCGTTCGGCATGCTCGCAACCTTAGTCTGTGAATCTGCTGTCCATGCGCCCATGGAGTGCGGGTGTTTTTTCGCATAGTTTTTCACGGCTTTCGGAGCACGGCGATCTGAATTTCCTTCACGAAGTACCGGGTTTACAGCACTTCCTTTGATCTTGTCGTATTTTGCTTTGGCAGTTTTTTCTTCTTCGGTTACCGGGTTTTCATTGAAATCAGGAACTTTGAAACCTAACGATTGTAATTCAGCAATTGCATCTTTTAACTGAGGAATGGAAGCCGAAATATTCGGAAGCTTGATAATGTTTGCTTCCGGTGTAGTAGCCAGTTTACCCAATTCGGACAAGGAATCCGGAACACGCTGCTCTGCTGTCAGAACCTCAGGGAAAGCTGCCAGAATACGTCCTGCCAGTGAAATGTCTCTCGATTCTACGTCAATTCCTGCGGTTGCAGCAAATGCTTTAACGATTGGTAAAAAAGAATACGTTGCTAATGCCGGGGCCTCATCAGTAAGTGTATACAGAATTGTTGAATTTGAATCTGCCATAATTTGAATCTTAGTAATTGATTATTTACCGGTAAGATCAATTCTTAACGGATGGTGGCAAATTTAATGGTTGAGGATTGGAATATCAATAAATAAGGGGGTTAATTTCAAAAGTTTATGGGAAGAGAAAATACGATGATCAGGCGGAGTGAATTTTCATCTTTCCAAATTTCCGAAAATCCACATCTCAAAAACTTCAATCTTATTGGTAATCATTGTTTTATGCTAAAATCTGTTCACAAATTTATAAACAAGTAAATTCATGAATTCCTGAATTCGAAACGATTGATAATTGGAATAATTACCCGATTCGTTTCAGGTACACCATCATCTTTTCCAGAGCCCTCGCACGATGGCTCATGCCGTTCTTTTCATCCGGACTCATTTCTGCAAAAGTCTTATCCGTTCCGTGCGGAGTAAAAATCGGATCATACCCGAAACCATTTGTTCCGCGTTTTTCTGTTCCGATCGAACCATCGATTTTTCCTTCGAATACATGAACTTTGTGATTGATGTACAAGGCAATCACCGTAGAGAAATGAGCGTTTCTGTCGGATTGTCCGTTTAATTTCTCCAATACCAGGTTCATATTATCCTCTGAATTTCGTTGCGGGCCGGCGTAACGTGCAGAAAAAACGCCCGGTTCACCGTTCAGTCCGGGGATTATCAGTCCGGTATCATCTGCAAAACAGGGAATGTGCATCTTCTCGGCCAAAAAAGTTGCCTTTTGAATGGCATTTCCCTCAATGGTATCGGCTGTTTCGGGGATCTCATCATAAAATTGGATCTCTTTCAGGGAAATCAACTGGAAACCATGTGGTAAAATCGCTTTGATCTCGGCGATCTTGTGTTCATTGGACGAAGCGAAAAGTAGTTTCATGCATGAAATTTTATGTAATGTACGTTTTTTTCAAAGAAATAGTATCGGATAGGCGCTATATCCCGGTAAATTCGAGTTTTTTCTATAAACTGACAACACTGGAAGCGTTGTATCCGAACTGATTCTTAAAAGCGTGCGAGAAATGAGAAAAATTTTCAAATCCCACGTGAAGATAAACATCAGAAGGCCTTAGCCGGGTAGTTTGAAGCAATTTTTTAGCTTCTGAAAGCCGTTGCTGTTTGAGCCATTTTTCCGGAGTGTCATCGAATATTCTGGAAAAGTCTCGTTTGAAAGTAGAAATGCTTCTTCCGGATAAGCGGGCAAACTCTGAAATCGGGATATTAAACAAATAATTCTTTTGCATGAATGCTTCCAGGTCGATTTTAAAAGGTTCACTGAAATCGAACAGATAGGGGAGAAAGTAGGCACTGTCCAACTGGAGCAGAAGCTCTATGACCTCATTTGTTTTTAAGTCGGCAATTTTCGGGGTGAAGTAATCCGGTTTGTCAAAATAGGGAATGACCGACTGAAAAAATCCCTGGAAAAATCCGTCACCGGGAATTTCATAAAGCGGATTTCCTGTGAAACGTTCCTGGAGGGGAATACCGTTTTTCAATGCAAATGTCTTGAGATCGGCTTCTGTCAGAAAAAGCGAAAACGATTTGAAGGGCTTTCCATCCGGTGATGGATGTTTTTTAGTCTTTAGAAGGGTGTTTTTTCTCATAATCCCGATCGTGCCTGCTTCCAGAAAGATCGTTTCTTCCGGAGTGAAAATTTCCATTACCCCGGAAATGACCATTCCCAGGGCATGATGAGAAACCAATTGTTCTGAGCCGAAATGTTGTTCGTGCACACACGAGAATAACATGTTTTGTTGAAGGATATCAGCCATGGAATACTGTTTGGAATTATTTTGGCAACTGGGAAAGTAAAATGCGGTCCATCATTCTGTCACCGACCCATTTGCGGAAAAACAAAGCGGGTTTGGCCATATATCCGCCAACATAACGGGTTTTCGGAGTTTTGGCGGCAATGGCTTTTGAGACCAAACGGGAAATCACCTCCGGCTCGGCATTTTTTGGCATTGCTTTCTCAAAGGCTTGTTTGAATTTTCCGGCCATTTCACCATAAGCACTTCCGGAAGTGGTTTTTAAGAGATTTTGATAAGCGATATCGCCCCATTCCGATTTGACACCTCCCGGTTCAATTACAATAACATCGATTCCGAAAGGCTTGACTTCTGTGCGCAAACTGTCACTCATTCCTTCCACGGCGAATTTGCTGGCGTGGTACCAGGCCCCGAAAGGTGTGGCTATTTTACCTCCGATGGAAGAAATATTGATAATTTTCCCGCTTTTTTGTTTGCGCATCCCCGGAAGTACGAGTTGGGTCATTCGCGCCAGGCCGAAAACGTTTACATCAAACTGTCTTTTTGCTTCTTCCATCGAAACATCTTCAATGGTTCCGTAAGAACCGTATCCCGCATTGTTTATCAATACGTCGATGCGGCCTTCTTTAGCGAGGATGGTTTGTACACAGGATTTCATCGATTCGTCATCGGTTACATCCAATTCGATGGTTTGAACGCCTTTTTTATTCAAATCGTTCAATAAGTTTGTTCTTCTGGCTGCGCCATAAACGATGTGTCCTTCTTGTGCAAGATCCTGAGCAAATACTTTCCCCATACCTGAAGAAGCTCCTGTGATTAAAATTACTTTTTTCATAATACCTTCATTTGATATTGCAAAGATGAGGGAGTTCAAGGTAAGTAATTTTGCCCACAGGCTCAAATTATTTTGCTCAGCGGCTCATTTTTTAATAGGTAAATAAGAGAACCGCCACCAATGAATAAATGAGTAATCTGAACAGGAAGGATTCCTGTAAATGTTAATGCTCCGTCAAACAATCCCCAATAATCTGCGAATAATCCGAAGAGATGGGTAAAAATGTTGACCAGAAAAACGGATCTTAGTATTTTGGGGTCATATACTTTTCTAAAAAGGATATTGAAGATTCCGGTACCAATTATCAAACCACCCATTCCGCGTAAAAGTGATTCATTGGGAATAGTCGCATCCATTCCAAAGGAGGCGGCTCCGATTTGAGGGGCAAAAAATAAAAGGATTCCAAAAAATAACGATCCGGTTCCCGCAAACAATAAGAAAATAGCATGTTTCATAAAAATGGTTTTTAATTTTTACAAAGTTCCGCTATTCCGACTGCTTAAAACGATAACAATTGTAAATAAATTCAGCTTTTTCTATTCCGTATTCTGCTCAAAGAAACAGGCGTTATCCCTAAATACGATGCAATATAATGTTGGGGAATACGCGCAATTATTTCTGGGTTCTGCGTAAGAAGCTCCTGGTAGCGCTCATAAGGTTTGTTTTTTAACAGAGAAAGCAGCCGGTTTGAATGAACGGTCAATTTGCTAATAGCTGTCTGATAGAACCAATCTTTAAAGCGTTCATTCGTTTGCACTAATTTTTGGAAATCTGATTTGGAAATCCGTTGAATTTCGCAATTTTCTATCGTTTCTATGTAAATCACACTGGCTTTATCTCCCATAAAGCTTTCAAATGCGGTTACAGTATCTCCCTCAAAGAAAAATTGTAAGGTGGTTTCTTTTCCCGAATCATTGAACCATGCACGGATACATCCTTTTTGAATGTAAAACAATTCTTTTGCCTGGTCACCTTCAGCGATTAATATTGTTTTGGATTTGATCTTTTCAGAAATGGAAAGATTTTCAAGCAGGTCTTGCATATTCTTAAAAGTTAAAAAACGAGATCAACTTGTTTGCCCACAAACCCAACTGATTTTATTCAGCTACTCATGAAGATCAATGCGCCTATCCTAAATACTGTTTATCCAATTGATCCCTGAGTTCCGGATGTCTTTTTAAATAGGCAGCAACAAACGGACAGTACACCATCACTTGTTTATTGATCTTTTTTGCATACTCAAAGGCCGCAGCTGCAAGTGCACCGGCGATTCCTTTTCCTGCAAGAGAGTCCGGAACATTCGTGTGCATGAAAGCAATGTCTTTCTTATAGAATTTGTAGGTGAGCGTTGCCAGTTCATTGCCTTCCCGGTATTCCAGTTGCTGCAGAACTTCGTTGTTGACTATTTCCGTTTTAGCTGACATGATCTGTTTAATTGGCAGGGACATAACTAATTATATCCCTACTCCTGATTTGTATACTGATTATTGCTGATCTTCATTAAAACTCATCATCCAGTTGATCCCGAATTTGTCCTGCCACATTCCGAAATAATCCCCCCAGAAAGTAGTGTCCATCGGCATGGTTACGTTTCCTCCTGCGGAAAGTCCCTGGAACAAACGGTCTGCTTCTTCTTTGCTGGAAGCAGTGATGGAAATGGAAAAGTTATTTCCCTGTCTGAAACTGGAGGCCCATTCGCCACCGGTATCACTTCCCATCAGAATGGTTTCCTTACTGATCGGTAAAGAAACATGCATGATCTTTTCACCCATTTCAGGGTCCATCTTGTTAGCATCATCCTGGGGCATGTCCTTGAATCTTCCGATGTAGGAGAAATCTCCTCCAAAAACCGATTTGTAAAAATGGAATGCCTCTTCGCAATTCCCGTTATAAGTCAGATACGCATTTACAGTTGCCATATTCGTTCATTTAATGTTTTTCACTTAATTCTTTCAGTTTCTCCAGTCCAAGCGGAAATTTCTTCTTCATGGATTCAATATGCTTGTCCGTGACATCGACTTCTACTTCCAGTTCCGTGGTATTTGCATTGATTTCGACCAGGCGATAAACCTCGAAACAACCGGTCCAGTGACGACTTTCATCATCGATTTCCTGCTCCTGGCAATTCTTCAAATTCCCCACATGTCTGAATACAATCAGCGAATGTTCCTTGAAAAACATCACATCGCTATATGTTCCATTTCCCTCCGGAGATAAGAAATGAATACGTGCATCTTGGGCCAAATCTCCCTCGTAGTAGGAACCTTCGCAAAACGGAGAGGTCCAGAGTTTGTAATTATCCTTGTCCCACATGGTTTTCCAGACTTTTTCTCTCGGAGCATTGATATTGATCGAAAAATGCAGTTTTTCAATCAGGTACAAGTAATTCCGCAGTGATCGTTTAATGATCGCATCCCATCCTTGCTGGTACTTCTCAGGAGTAAAGTTTTCGCCGGCATCGCCAAAGGATTCTATTCCTTCGTGTGTCAATGTCAGGCGGGAATGATGATCGTCAACCGGTTCAACCAACCAGGTTACCACCGAAGATCCTTCGGATTGCTCCGGGTGTTCCCAGGAATGAACAAACTTCCTGCCCGGTTCCAGTTCCAGGACTTTACAATGATGCAAATATTTGCGGGCCTCCGATTCATAAAAATCAAAAGTTCCGCCGACTGTTGTGGTAAAGTGGGGTATGTGAAAATACCATTTTTTGAAATGTGAAGGATTGGTGATGGCATCCCACAGATCGCGAGCGGGAACATCAAATTGCATACTCGTTTCTACTTTTTCGTTCTTCATACTCTCCATAACCCTGTTTTTATTTTGTTCAAATGTTTAAAGGTTGAAAAAGTTCAAATTTGAACCGTTGAACCTTTTGAACTTTTTTCTATTTTCCCCATTTTTCAAACCACATCAGGTAAGAAAGCAGGTACCATATCTTTACACCGAATTCTTTTCTGCCGGCCAGGAACCGCTGTTTTAACAACTCGATCTCTTTCCAGTTAAAGAACCCGGTTTCGTTGATCTTTTCTTCGCATAAATAGGTTTCCAGCAAATCGCGTAATTCTTGTTTCAACCACGATTCGATCGGAATGGCAAATCCCATCTTGGGCCTGTCCATGACCGGTTCCGGAATGTATTGGTGTACAATTTCTTTCAGCAGCCATTTTTTGGAACCTTCCCGGATTTTCAAATTGTCCGGTAATTGAGCAACGTATTCAATCAAACGATGATCCAATAAAGGTTCGCGGCTTTCCAAACTTACCGACATGGAAGCACGATCTACTTTTTGAAGGATATCGTCCAATAAATACGTCTGGTAATCCATTGCCTGGGCGAAAGCCAGTGAACTGTAATTTTTCAGTTCTTTGCTGTCGAAGTAAGTCGTGAGTTTTTCAAAAGATTGCGTACAGATTTGATTGATCTGTTCTTCGGTGAATAATTGGCTCACGCTGAGCATGATGTTCTGATCGCTGGTGTTTCGCAGGATCGATTTGGTCTTCTCGTACCGCTGCGCGAAATTGTATTTGTTCTTGAGAACCGGAATGGAATCTGCTGCTACCAAATCCATCACGCCGGCCATGCTTTTACGGGCAAATCCCGGAATGCGATTCAGTTTTTCGCCGTATCTGAGAATCATTTCATACCGGTTGTATCCCGCAAAAACTTCGTCTCCGCCATCTGCACTAAGCGCTACCGTTACATGCTGTTTGGCAACTTTAGAAACCAATGTGGTGGGGATTGCACTTGAATCTGCAAACGGTTCGTCATAGAAATAGGGAAGTTCTGCAATCAGGTCAATAGCTTCCCGTGCAGTACATTCGGTTTCAGTATGATTGGTTTGCAATCTTGCTGCAATTTCCTTGGCGTAAGGAGCTTCGTTCAAACCGATATCCGGAACCGAAATGGTGAACGTGCGTAAAGCTTCCGTGCGGTCTTTTTGCAGCAAAGCCGTTACGCAGGTACTGTCGTATCCGCCGCTCAAAAATACGCCCACAGGAACATCGGAAACCATGCGGTACTCACAGGCCGATTTTAAAAGCTGTTCTGTTTCTTTTTTTGCTTCTTCCGGTGAAATAGCCAGTTTGGGTTTGTTGTAGTAATCATATACATTCCAATACTGGACCGGGTTGATTTGAAAGTTTTTTAAAGAAGTCCGGATGTAATGCCCCGGCTGGAGTTTGAAGCAATCTTCAAAAATGCAGTGTGGAGTAGGGACACTTCCGTACTGCAAATACGCCTGAACTGCCTGTGGATTGATCTTTTTTTCGAAGCCGGAGTGTTTGTGGAATGCTTTCAATTCGGAAGCAAAAAGAAATAATCCGTTTTTACGGTAAATGAACAGCGGCTTTACTCCGGCGCGATCCCTTGCTATGAAGACTTCTTCTTTTTTGGAGTCGTAAATAACAAAAGAGAACATCCCGATGAAACGGTCCAGGCATTTTTCCTGCCATTCTGCGTAAGCATGTAAGATCATTTCAGTATCCGACTCTGACAGGAAGGAATGCCCCAGTTTTTCCAGGTCATTTTTGATTTCCGAAAAATTATAAATTTCCCCGTTGAAAACAATCGTGAACTCATTCCAGTTCATAGGTTGTTTTCCCAGTTCGGAAAGTTCCAGGATAGAAAGCCTGCGATGCCCCAAACCAATTTTGTACCCGGAAGTTCCGTGAATGAATGTGCCGAATCCATCAGGGCCACGATGCTCTAAAGCATGGGTCATGCCTTCCAGGTCCTGTTCCGAAGAAATTCCGGAGAAGTCAATAAATCCAGCTATTCCACACATGTATAGTTCTTAGTTTTTCTTCAACTTTTGGGTAACAAGTTAAAGATATGTAAATTCCTGTAGGGGCAAAAGATTTTTCGCTCCTACAGGGATTTTTTATTAAGTGTTAACAACTCTTTTCATAAATCCGTAAAGCCTCGTGTGGATTGAATTTACTAATGGCGTATCTTTAAAGTCTCATTTTAAACCCTTCAAATAATGGAAAACACACAGAAATTACAAGAAGAAATCGCAGTGCTTGAAGCACAGTTGACGGGTGACATGTTTACAGATATGGATATCAAAGACAAAATCCACAATCTGAAAATGCAGGTAGAAGGTGTACGTCCGATGGATAGCTACATCGAATGCGTTGGTTGCGGTTCTTAAGAAAGAATTCAAGTCAAAACCAAAGAAGGTGCCTGATTCCTCGTTTGATGGAAAGGCGCCTTTTTTGTTGGCATCAACGACTCTTTGAAGGTTCTTACGGAATTTAAGCGAATGATCAGCTGATCAATTTGAGGTAATTTTCTTTCCACACAGAAACGCTCCAATGCTGTTCTATCGTTTGTGTAGCGTGTTTGCCCAACTCTTTCCGTAGCGTTTCATTTTCCAGTAATTTCCGCAGTGCATTTTCCCACTCTTCCGTGGTCTCTGCGATAAATCCGTTCTTGCCATGCTGAATGATTTTGGTGTTTACGCCAACCGGTGAAACGATGCTGGCCATTCCTAGTGCCATGTATTGCAATGCTTTGAATCCGCATTTTCCCTCCGACCATGCATCCAGAACAAGCGGCATGATCCCGATCTGGATTTCTGCCAGGTCCTCAATTTCCGTTTCTTCCTTCCAATCCTGGTAAACCAGGGAATGCAGATCGTAATTCGGTTTTTTATTGGAAATCACTTTGAATTGAAAATCAAATTCCTGTTCCAGTTTTCGCAGGATAGGAACCACAAAATCCAGGTAATGCATGGTTGAATGCGTACCCGTCCAGCCAAGAGCCAGCGGTTTCTTTTCCTGGTCGGCCAATTGTGTGTGCTGATTTTGGATATCAATAGTTGTGGGGATCACTTCCACATTCGAATTGAACGGAAGCGCATAAGCTGCCAGGAAATCATTTCCCGCACTGACTTTGGATGCCCATTTGATGAGGTAGGGAACTTTCCAGTAGCATTTGAGTTTTTGAAAACGTGCATTCGCAGCACTGTAATTGGGAATCCAGATAGCGTCGTCGAAATCATAAATATATTTCCTGCGCATGATTTTTACGAGAATCCATTCAAAAACGGGAGGTCCGAGATGGGCCATTTCCCGATGCATGAAAATATGTTTTGCCCCGATCAAACGGAATAAAAGCATCCAGCGACGCAGAAAATTATAGTTCAGATCCAGGAATTTTTGAATAAAAAGACCTTTTTTGTAAAGTCTTTTCCAACTTTTTGGGGTGTGAAACGCATGATAGTAAATCTCAAAATCATGATCTTCCAAAAAAGAAAGATATTGCTCGAAACGAAAGCGCTGTGAGGGCGCTTCACCTTTCGGATAGGGAGCAATAATATGAAGTTTTTTCAATTTCACAGGAGCAAAAATGCCTTTTTTCTGAGACTAAATGAATTAATTTACCATGAAATATTTTAAAAAGCTTTCATTTTGTTTGCAGGGAAAAAAAAATACATTAGTTTTGTCGCACTTAAACATTTAAATAAAGTTTTGACTTATGAAAAAATTGTTCGTTTTCGGATGCGTAGCAGTTCTAGGTGCTGCGGCTTTGGCTTCTTGTAAAAAAGATTACACTTGTACTGATAGCGATGGTACTACAATTACGTACTCTAAACTATCTAAAACAGAAGCTACTGCTGCTGAATCAGGATGTGCTTTGATCGGAGGAACTTGGAAGAAAAAATAATTTTTTGACCAACACCAAAAGAATTAAGTCTCCCGGAATCCGGGGGACTTTTTTTATGTCTTTACTTTGGGAAATTAACCGATAAACCGGTCATAAAGGGAGAAATATCCGGCTACGCCTTTTTCCAGGCTGAAATACTCTTTAGCACCTGAGATAGCCTTTTCACGATCGAAATCCGGGAAATCCAGCGAAAAATAAGAAAGACTTGCTTCACTGGTATCTTTTAGAACAAGTCCGGCGTTGTAGCGCTGCACGATCTCATCCGTATCACCCACTCCGGCATTGCATATTAGCGGAACACCCATGGCCATAATTTCTCCCTGTTTGGTGGGAGAAGAAGCTTTCTTGGAAAAACTTGGCCGGATAAAAAAGATCGAGCAATCAAAAAGCGCAATGAAACAGGGAACTTTTTGGTGCTGAACGGATACAACACGGATTACTTCCGGATCAATACCCAATTCTTTGGCTTCCGTTTGAATAATGGACGGAGATTCTTTGGTGACGAACAGGAAAACGGCATTGCGTTTCAAATGCGTAATGTGCTTGAAAGCAAGCAGCATTTCCCGCAGCTGGTACCAGGTTCCTATGGAGCCCACATAACCGACTACAAATTTATCTTTCAGATGGTACTCCAATTTTTTCTGGTGCAACAAATCGGAATCAATCTTCTGCGGATCAAACAGGTTTAAATCTACACAGCAGGGAATAACCTGTATTTTCTCAGGAGTGACTGTATTCAGTTTCCAGGACACGATTTCCCGTTTCCCGACTTCAGTCAGGCTTACAATGGCATCACTTTCTTCCAGGTATGTCCGCTCTTTCTTTTTGAAATAGGAATAAATAATCCTGAAAAGCGGGTTGCCCAGGTTCCAGATTTTTCCTTCTACACGTTCATCCGCCCAAAATCCGCGTATGTCAAAAAGCATCCGCACTCCTTTCTCGCGCTTCAGTTTTAACCCTACTAAAGCACTGATATAGCTCCTGCAATGGACAAGTTGGAAGTGTTTTTCCGAATGAAGCTCAAAAGCTGTTTTACGCATTTTGCGGATATCGAGAATGGTGGAAAGTACCGGAGGGTTTTTTGTGTAAACAAGGGGTTTCCAAAGAATGTTGTGCTCTATGCAAAGCACTTCTATCTTGCCTTTTTCGGGTTCATACCGGTCCGGTTTTTCAAAACTGATCAGGGTAAACCGAAATCCTTTTTTACTCAATCCGATTAAATAGGGTAACACCTGACTTTGCCCCAAAGGGTCAGTCATACCGTCATAGGACAAGTAAAGGACATTCTTCATTCTCAGGTTTTCAGTTAAATGTGCGGACTAATTAACTTCGATCAAGTTACAGTTTATCGCAGATTATTCAAAATTATCTGAATACCTTTTTCCAGACTTGTGAAAGGCCGTCCCAAAAGCTGGTTCATTTTTGCAATATCCGGCTGTCTGCGGGTCATGTCACCTTCTTCCAGCGGCGGTAAATGAATGATTTTGGATTGCGAGTTCGTCAGGCGAATGATGGTCTGTGCCAATTCCATGATGGTTACGATATCTCCGTTCCCGATATTGGCCACGTCGTTTACGATCAAATCGGATTCCATTGCTTTGGTACAGGCATCCAGATTGTCGTCAATAAAACAAAAAGTCCGGGTCTGTGATCCGTCGCCATAAACAGGAATATCTTTGTTTGCAAGGGCCAGGCGGATAAAGCGCGACATGACGAAATCGGTACTTTGCTTGGAACCATAGGTATTGAAAAAACGGAAAATCGTGTAATCCAATCCATATTCCTGGTGGTAGGAGCGGAAATAGGATTCACCCACATTTTTCACAACGGCATAAGGCAATCGCGAATTGAGCGGTGTAATGGTTTCGTGCTGCGGCAAATGCACAGGTTCTCCGTACACTTCCGAGGAAGATGCATAGAATACGCGTGTTACACCGGTTCGCTTGCTTAAATCCAGGATATTGCGGATCCCATAAATATCGTCCAGTACCATGATGGGATTTTCCAGCGTTCTTTTCACACCGACTACCGCAGCATAGTGAAAAACATAATCGAAGTTGTATAAACTAAAAATAGGAGCGATGTCGTCGAAGTTGTTGACATTCCCGTGAATGAACTTGCAATTCGGGTGCTGCGGAATATTTTCTTTTTTTCCGGTGAGGAAATTATCTACCAAAACCACGAAATAATCCGGGTTTTGAAGCAATCTGTCAGCAAGGGATGAAGGGATAAAACCTGCACCTCCGGTAATCAATATGTTTTTTTTTGACTGGGTCATTAACTATCTTTTTGGAAATAAGAAGCGATAAACGCTGTAGACGAAGTTAATTCGCTTTTTTGAATTTGGAAAATCTTTATACGTTAAAGGCCGTTGTTGGAGAATGGTGTCGAATTCTTCTGTGGAGATTTGCAGTTTCTTACAAATGAAATGTTTTTCCCGGGCAATCGTTTCCGGATTGTAGGGAAGTGCTTTGAGTCGCTCCAGGGCTTCTTCCCGGGTAATCTGATTCGAGCAGATCTGGGTGGAAAAAGTCGCCCGGCGGTAATCAAAGCCATATTTTACGGGCATAATGTAAGATTGCCAGAAACCCGTGTAGCGTGATTCCTGGTGTTTTCTGTCGGGAAACCTGCAACCCAGTTCTTTTTCAAGCAGGAGACGCGCTTCATCTTTGTTGTAATGGATGAAGTTTAGCGGATAATAGACTTTGATTCCTTTGATCATTTTGTAGTAAAATTCCTTCCAAAGTCCGAATCCGGGTGTTTTTTTCCGTTGAACCTTGCTGAATTTCCGGACGATGTAACGGTAGAGTTTCATGTCCTTCATGACGTGATATCCCCATTGGAGCGGCAGAATTCCTTCTGAAGAATAATTTCCCCCTGAAAGAATGGTTTTAATGCCGTGCTTTTCTGCAATTTGATGCAGGGCAGCCGGAATTGCCAGATCACTTGGAATTTCAATGTCTACGATGGATGATCTTAAAAATGCCAGCTGGATTTCCCGGAATTCAGACCAATCCAGGACCACGGTTTCCAAATCCAGTTCCAGTTTTTCAGCAACGATTTGGATGTTCTGAACAGCCAGTTCGGTGTTCCAGCCATTGTCCAGATGAACCAGCAAGGGATTTAAACCGTTTATTTTAGCATAATAGACTGTATAACAGCTGTCAACTCCGCCACTGATGCCAATGACCGAATCGTAATTTTTGCCTTTTCCTTTGGATTTGATCTGGTCGATCAGGTTTCTGGAACGTTCGTTTTTTTTCGGATCTTCAAATAAAGGGTAAATTTTCAGCAGGTAGTCAGAGCAATGATTGCAGGTGCCGTCTTCGTGGAATACAATATCAGGATCACTCGTATCCATTACGCATCTTACGCATTGTTGATATTGGGAATCAAGCATACTACAAAATTAACAGCATCTGCTTAAGAAAAATCATTTTTTGGCGACTAAAAAAATAAGTGGAACTGCCGGATGAATATTTGACCTCTTCAGGTGAACGTTTGAGGGAAGTTAAAAGATCAAATGTTTCAAAGTTGCCCAAAATACCCGTTGCTTTAAAGCGCTTTTATGTTCGCGGAAAGCTTTCTTCAGGTAAAAGAAGCCTTTTTGTTTGTGACCGTTGTAAGCCAGGTCTACAGCCAGTATCAGGTAGTTTTTCATGACAAAATACGGGTAATCCGTTCCTAAAAACTGTTTCAGTTCCTCATTGGCATCGATGTATTTCAGGAAGGTTAAAAAACGCGTTTCCAGTTTGTCGGGATTGGTCATGGTATTGACGCTCCGTTCATCGTGCTGGATTAAAAAAGAGGTGATTTCAGTGGATTGGTAAAACGGGTATTTAGCCAATAAACGCAGCCACAATTCATAATCTTCACTGGCACTTAAAGCGCGGTCCTCAATGAAAGGATTTGCCAGTGCGATGTCTCTGCGGACAATCACCGGGTTACAAGCCAGGTAATTTCCTTCGATCAGGAAATTCTTGCGTTGTTTTTGCCCTGTTGTGTAGGAAGACTGGACCGGAGTAATTTTCCCGCTGACCGAATCTTTGATCTGGTACATGAGGTTCACCACTTCCGGGTTTCCGTGTTTCGTGCAGAGTTCTTTGACCTGTGCCACATGATTGGAGCGCATTTCATCATCGCTGTCAAACCAGTTCAGGTATGCACCTTTTGCCAGTTCGGTTCCCCGATTCCTGGCAGCTCCGCGTTCGCTGTTCGGAATACGCAGGTAACGCACTTTTTCAGAAAGATAAGGCCGGACCACTTCTTCCGTATTATCCGAACTTCCGTCGTCAATAATAATGACCTCAAAATCATCGCAGGATTGGTCCAAAACACTTTTCAGCGTGTGTTCGATCAAATGTGCGCGATTGTATGTCGGAATAATGATTGAGAGAAACATGGATCAGGAACTATACACTGTTTGAAGTTGTCGAATATACGCATCAAAGCTGAATAATTCGTTTACGCGTTTCACACCGTTCGTTTTCAGTTTCGTGCAAAGGGTTTCGTCATCCAGTAAACGGATCATCGCTTCGTAAATTGCCCGGGAATCGCGGAAGGGAACAACCAGCGCGTGTTCCTCGTGAACGACGAATTCCCGTGCGATACCGCTAAGTGTAAATATAGAAGGAATTCCTGCAGCCAAAGCCTCCACGTATGTTTGCCCGAAAGCCTCACATTGCGGGTTTACCGGAACGTGAACGTAAACATCGAATAACTGATAGAGGTCGAAGACGTTGTTTTCAAAAGAAATAACCCGGTAATTCCGTTCCGGAAGGTGACTGAGCTTTGTCCGGATCCCGGAAGCATAATCGGCATTTTCAGAAGCGCCGAATAAACACAGCAAAGCATCCGGTTTTTCCTTCAACAGTTCGCTGAAAGCGTCAATGGTATAGTGAATTCCTTTCCATTCCATCCAGCGCGCAATGACTCCGATAACCGGTTGTTGATGACCGGGATTGTTTTGCCGGTTCAATCGCCCCACTTCCTCAGGATCCGGATTTGCAAACCGGTTCAGTTCAAACCCGTGATGGACCAACACTCTTTTTCCGGAAGATATTCCCTGACCGGCCAATAATTCATCGATGTTTTTGGAAATGGCCACGATTTTGGTCGCAAGCCGGTTCTGAACCTTGTCGATAATGCGTTCTTTCCAGCCGAGGTTTAATGGTTTTCCGGAATGACGGGTGTAAATACGATTTGGGATCCCTGCTAGTTTTGCGGCCCATAAACCGATCCAGTTAGCACTTGCCAGGTGACAATGCACATGGGAAATCGCTAATTCTTTCAATAGCTTTTTGCAAGCAAGAATGGTTTTGCGCGATTTCAGTAAACTCCCGGCTTCGAATGTATAAACGGTAAAGCCGTTTTCCACGAGGAACCGGTGAAGTGCTCCATCCGTGGAATTAATCAGGATGTAACTCACATCCAGGTTCTGTTGCTTTAAATGCAGCGCAGTTTGTTCGAAGAATACTGCCTTATCGGTTTCCGATATGATGTAACATACTTTCACCCGGAACTATTTTTTGATGTAATAGGCCTTGAGGGTAAGTCCTGTGTTTGTCCAGGTGAAGAAGGTGTTCAGGATGCGTTTTGCAAGGTCCAGGTACCATTTTTTGGAAATTGCTTCCCGCATGTTATCGTCACTTGATTGAGCACTTGCCGGCTGGTTTTGTCCCAACGATTGTTTGATACGCGTAATGCTGATACCGGTTGAAAGGAATTTCATCCGTTTGAACGGGAATTCTTCAATGGTATTTGTCAGCGTTTTTTTCGTGTAATACGTAAGATGTTCGGGGTATTCTATGACGTTGTATTTTTCCTTCAGGTAATAGCGCATCACTGAATTGAAGTTGGGAGTTGTGCAATAAAGCAGGCCGTCTTTCCGCAAAAAAGAATGGATCGCTTCCAGGTCCGTCAACGGATTATTGATGTGCTCAATGACTTCAAAAGAGGTAATCACATCAAAGAAATTTTCTTCGAACATATCGGGCGACAAAGCACCGTGTTTCATGTTTATTCCTTTCGCGGAGCAAACTTCGATTGCCTTGTCGGAAAATTCAGTGCCATAAACTTCCCATCCGCGCTTTTTTGCTTCTTCCAAAAACCAGCCTCTTCCGCAACCGGCATCCAGTATGCGATTCGTTTTTCTGAATTTTTCGAATTCATCCAGCAGTTTTGAATAGGCTGTGCGCGTCATTTCCGAAAGGGTTGCATTCCCTTCGTATGAATAATTCTTATAGTGTTCGTTTAATTCGTCGGTGCTGGGAATTTTATGGGCAAAGACCAACTTGCATGACCGGCATTTTACCAAAGAGTGCTTTTCGTAGTACCCTGTCAAAGGCCTTAGTTCAGAAGACTGACAAACAAAACAGGTTTTGTGTAGATCCATAATATCCGTATCGCGTTTCGACTTAAATTGTAGTTTGGTAACCGAAGATGTCACCGGCAGCTTCGATTACAAAGATGATTAAATTAATGGCAACATTCTAGCGTCAGAAGTATTTTTGTTTGGCATGTTTCATTAAATTAGCCGTTGAAACTACAATCTTAATGGAACTAACTTTCTCCTATATCATTCCCTGCTATTATAATGAGCCGAACATTCCCGTCACTTTTTCCAGGTTATTGGAAAATGAAAAACTATTTGGCGATGAAGTGGCGTTTGAGTATGTATTTGTCGATGATGGCAGTAAAGACAATACGTGGGCGGAATTGCAAAAAATTCATTCCCGACATCCCGAAAAAGTCCGTTTGATCCGTTTTGGAAAAAATGTAGGGTCCTACATTGCAATCACAGCAGGAATGAAAAAAGCAAGCGGAGATATCAACGTGGTTGTATCTGCAGATTTGCAGGATCCGGTTGAGTTGACGTTTGAGATGTTCAAATATTGGAAAAACGGCTTCAAGCTGGTGATCGGTCAACGTGCCAACAATATGGACGGCTTTGTGTCCAAAAGAACGTCCAAACTGTTCAACTCCCTGATGCGTAAATATGCGATTTCAGACCTTCCGAAAGGAGGATTTGATTTTGTATTGTTCGATAAAATTGTCAAAGAACAGGTTTTACTGACCGGTGAGAAGAATACGAATATTTTGTACCTGATGTTCATTTTGGGATATCCCACGGCGACTATTCCCTACGTCAGGGAAGAACGGAAATTGGGGAAAAGCCGCTGGACATTCAAAAAGAAAATGAAGTTGTTCATCGACTCATTTATTGCATTTTCCTTTGTCCCTATCCGGATTCTAAGTGTAACAGGATTGGTTTTTGGTTTCCTGTCGCTGGTTTATTCAATTTACATCCTGATCAATAAATTGATCGGGAATATTGAAATAGAAGGCTGGTCTGCACTGATGATAACGGTTTTGTTTATCGGTTCGTTCCAAATGATAGGCTTGGGGATTTTGGGTGAATACTTGTGGAGGGTTTTGGATGAGGTTAGGAATCGCCCGCAGTATACCATTATTGATGAACATTAATTGGAAACTGTGATGCTGATAGTTCTACTGCTTTTTATTGTCTGTTTGTTGATCGGATCAAAACTAACGGGCCAACTTTTTCTGGGAGGAATCCTTGAAAAGCAATCGTTGAGTGTTCAACTTTTATCCGGATTAATTGTCATTGTAAGTGTTGTGGCGGTTTGGTACACAGCCGGTAAAACCATATTACTTCCGGTAGTTGTTTTGTTCCTGTTCCAGGTTTTGAGGAATGTAAAAAACATACGTACGCTATTTTCCGGCAAATGGTTCTTTGATTTAAGATGGATACTGCTGGTTTCAGGAATACTTGTTTTTTTAGTAGGTTTCTTGGTCCTGCTTCCCATGGAAAACCACCTGATCCTAAGTGGTGATTACCTGTTTTATGGTAAACTGTCAGCATTTATGCTCGATAGCGGAATGGAGACCAAAAACCTGAATTATTTTCTGGCAGGATCAACTTATACGGAGATTTACCATTACTGGGATTTGTGGTGTTTCGGACTGATCCGTAAAGTATGTGGGTTGAATACCAATCAAAGTGTTTACGCCGGAATATTCCTGGTTTTCCTTCCTCTCGTCTTCCAGGCATTACTGGATTTATTTAATCAATTGCGTCCATCTCGTTTTGTAGTCCTTTATGCGATGCTTGCAACAGGTGTTTTACTGACGCTTTCGGGTTCTACTTTTTTGTTCAATGCAATATTCGGGGCAAATGAATACGGAGATTTCAGCGGATTGTTTTATCCGAAACTAATCTTGTTGTATGCATTTTTCCTGGTTTTTATCAGCCAGGTTTTAGCTTCCGAAACAAAGGTAGTGCTGATCCTTGCAGCTGTTTTCTCCTTGTGTTTTACAACAGGCCTTCCGGTTTATACAGGCCTCGCGGGGCTCGTTTTCTTATGGGATTTGCGTAAAAACGGATTGAAACCGGAAAAGATAAAGTGGTTGATAGTGCCTCTACTGTTGCTTATTTACCTGGCTGGGTTTTATTACTTATTTTCCGCCGGAAAGCAGAACGCATTGATTTATCCTCAGAAATTGCCGTTGGATGGCACAAGCATCAAAACGCGCATAAATATTTTAGGAAAAACGGGAATATACATGGTTTTGGGATTGATGCCCTTGCTAGTGGTGCTTGTTTGGAAATGGCGCGACGATGCGTTCAAACAGGTCAGAGCATTGTTTTTATGGATGTTTGCGGGAAGTATCATCGGGTTAATATGCTGGTGCCTGATTTTCCACCTGGCCGATGCCGTGCAATTGTGGAGTAACTTTTATTACAGTTCCATTGCAGTGGTATTTGTGTCGGTACTTTATTTTTCAAGTGTCAGACAATATGGGATTATCTCTCTTTTCCTGTTGGTAATGATCGCAATCGATGTGGTTTTACCTAAAAACAATACCCGTTTTTTGTCTTCGGCGCAAAAAGAAACCTACTTGCCATTGATGAGGGCCCGGATCGCATCATTCAATGATTATGGGAAAATGGACAACGTATTTAGTGCCAACGATCCGGTGTTTTTCAGCGGATTGGAAGGGTTGATGTCTTTTACCGATTCTAGGCTGATCAGTTTTTCAGTACCGGAGTTGAAACCCTCCAATGCATTGTATGAACAGATTATCCGGCAGTCGCATTTGTATCAACTGAAACCTTTTCCCATCGGAAAGCCGGAAAAAGAGTATATTTCGTACCAGGATTCCATGTTCAGTGAGCTAAAGATCGGATATGTGGCTGTTCATAATAACCGGTCGTTTCCGCTGGTGCTGAAAAGATGGAAGCTCAAACAACTAAAAACGGATGATTCCAATTATAACTTTTATCAACTCGTAAAAAGAAAGTAATATGCCTCTTTCAAAAGTTAAACTGATATCGTTCAGGAAAATCGGGAAACCTGCAGAAGGCTATTTATCTGTCGGTGAATCCTTCGGAGAAGTTCCTTTTGATATCAAACGCGTTTTCTGGACCTACTTTACTCCCGATAGTATTACGCGGGGAAGACATACCCATCACCATACCGAAATGATTTTGATCGCACTTTCGGGGATTATTGAAGTCACTACCGAATCGATTACCGGTGAGAAAGAGCATTTTGTTTTGAAAAATCCGAACGAGGGCTTGTATATTCCGGCTTTAACCTGGCATGAAATGGCTTACTCACACACCGCCGTGCAGTTGGTGATAACCAATTCGCTTTACGACGAAAAAGATTACATCCGCAGCTACGAAGAATTCCAACAAATGCAGCAGAAATGAGCGAAGTAACCATTCATCCGCTGGCAGATGTGCAATCCGGGCAAATCGGGGCTGGAACCGTTGTGTGGCAGTTTGCTGTGATTCTGCCTCAGGCACGGATCGGAACAAATTGCAATGTCAATTGCCATACGTTTATTGAGAACGATGTAGTGATCGGGGACAATTGTACGATCAAAAGCGGCGTTTACCTATGGGATGGACTTCGTATCGGGAACCAGGTATTTATTGGCCCGAACGTCAGTTTTACCAATGACAAATACCCGCGTTCCAAACATTACCCGGAGGCTTTTCAGCAAACCGTTATTGAAGATGGTGTGTCCATCGGGGCAGGTTCGGTTATTTTAGGTGGAATAACCATCGGCAAGGGAGCTATGATAGGAGCCGGTTCGCTGCTTACGAAATCCGTTCCCGCCGGAGAATTGTGGATGGGGTCGCCCGCACGTTTTATTCGAAAAATCAATGATTAAATTTTTAGACCTTCAAAAGATCAATGCACAGTACCGCGAAGCGCTGGTTCAAAAAAGTGCTGATCTGATCGATTCGGGCTGGTATATCCAGGGAGGAATGCTGAAGCAGTTCGAGCAGGAATTAGCAGCATACACCGGCTCTAAACATGCAATTGGTGTGGCAAATGGCCTGGACGCCCTGACATTGATCCTGAAAGCATATTTGCACCTGGGAAAATTACAGCCCGGTGATGAGGTATTGGTTCCGGCCAATACGTATATCGCATCCATTTTGGCAATTTCGGAAAACGGGTTGATCCCTGTTCTGGTAGAGCCGGACCCGGAAACCATGAACCTGGATGTGGAAGCGGCCGGGAAACTTGTCTCACAGAAAACCAAAGCGCTTTTAAATGTCCATTTGTATGGCCGGGTTTCCTGGTCGGATAAGTTGGAGGCTTTCCTGGAGGAACACCATTTATTGTGTATCGAAGATAATGCGCAGGCAATCGGAGCGGAATTCAACGGCAAAAAGACGGGGAATTTGGGAGATGCTTCCGGTTTCAGTTTTTATCCGGGAAAGAACCTGGGCGCGTTGGGTGATGGTGGGGCAGTTACCACCAATGACGATGAACTGGCTGCAATGGTCCGTATAATCGGAAATTACGGTTCCCAAAAGAAATATTTGAACCAGGTAAAAGGAGTGAACAGCCGCCTCGATGAATTACAAGCCGGATATCTTTCCGTGAAACTGCCTTTTTTGGATAAAGAAAATGCTATTCGCCGGAAAATTGCCAGACAATATATCGATCAAATCTCCAATCCGAAGATTGTGTTACCGGAATTCCCGCAGGATGAGCAAGAACATGTGTGGCACTTGTTTGTCATTCGTACCGAAAACCGGGAAGAATTACAGGCTTATTTATTGGAGAACGGCATTCAGACACTGATTCATTACCCGATAGCTCCGCATAAACAGGAAGCTTACAAGGAATGGAACGAACTTCATTTGCCACTTACGGAAGAAATCCACCGAACGGTCCTGAGCCTGCCGATAAGTCCGGTAATGGAAGCATGGGAAGTAAACAAAGTAATAGAAACGTTAAACGCTTACTGAAGCCAGAGTTCCCGGAAATACGCTTTGTAGTTATCCATGTTGTGGTGGGCTTTCACATAATCGCTTTTGCGGGTTGAGGATGTTTTCCCTGCCAGGATCAGCTGAATCAATTCGCGGAGTTTGGATTCTACGTTCAGGGCGTTGGCATTCGTAATCGGATGTCCTTCTGGTAGATAATCTACCAGTTTTTCTTCGATGAAACAAACTACTTCGCAATCCAGCATCAGTGCTTCTACTGCTTTCAAGCCATACCAGCCAATCACCAATTGATCGATCACAATATCGCTTGCCACCATCCTGTTGAGCAGATCGTAACGCGTGGTAGGATAAGATTTGATATCCTTCAGGCCCGGAACAGGGGTCACAAAAGCAACAGATTCGCCGAATTCCTTTTCCAGGTTCTCAAAAACACGGTCCAAATGCCCGCTTCCTTTCGTTTTGGCTGCTGAAGGAGAATGCAGGACGGAAACCACTTGTTGGGTTATGGAACTTTTTCCGGTTTCTTCATAAATAAAATGCCCGAAATCCAGGAAAACAGGAATGTAAGTTGCTTCGGGGATGATTTGAAGTAAGTCGGGAGTTGAAACGATAATTACCGAGGCATTTTTGCGGGCTTGTGCAATCAGTTTTTGCTGAATAGGAGACGACAGTTCATTCTGAAAGGAATAGTGTCCTTTTAAAACGGCTTCCAGGTGGTCATTCTTTTCCTTGAGATAAGCTTCGTTGCGGATATCCGAACCCACGAAATGCATGATGATTTTTTTGCCGGTTAAGCGGTAGCAAGCAAGTTCAAATCCCCGCAATTTCCAGGGCAGAATGGTTTCCCCTGAAAAAAAATGAAGGACTTTGTAGCGAAACAATGTCCGGATGAAAAACAGGGTGGTGTACCAATACACGTAAAGCGTTGATCGCTTCAAAACTTCGCAGGTATAGGTATAATCCGTTGCGTAATGGGATTCCGGAAGTTTGTATTTGGAAAAGGATTCGGCAATCAGTTCGTCACCGAATTCGTTCCGGATAAACTCCGAATAATGATTGATGCGGTAACCGATGTCCACCGCTCCGAAAAGCAGGCGTTTTTTCTTAGTTCCCATACAAATGAGCCGCTTGAACATATTCCCAGTTTTTTCCCGGGAGGATGTGATTTTTATCCAATACCTTGTTTTCAATCAACCGGTTGATGGCCCATGTTGCTTCTTCGGGGGAAACAGATTTATAATTCGGAGGTTCAAAACCCACTTTTTCCTTTCTCCATACAATCTCCGATGGAAGGCTATCGCTTAATGAAAACCGCAGAATGGCCTTTGTCCAGATTTCATAGATTTTATAGGAAGCAGGCAAACTAAAAGTGAATTCCACCAGTTCGTGTGATAAAAAAGGCAAACGTACTTCCCGGCTATTGGCCATCGCATTTCTGTCGGCGTAGCGAAGCAATGTTTGTAAACTGTTTTTGGTGAGCGAATCCAGCAAAGCTTCATTCAGCCTGTTTTTGAACCCTGTTTTATAGTTTCCAGTTTTTACGGAATTTAGAAATTCAGTGGTGAATTGTTTGTAATAAACCGGTTTTTGGGTCTTGTTTTTGAGTTTGCGGATCAAATCCCTGAGATCCGGGTATTTGGCATCGATCCAGAAGGTACGTCCGGTGACTAAATCCACGCCGAAATGGTCCTGATATAGTTTTTTGAACCGCGTCAAAGCAGATTTGCCCGATGCCCGCAATTCCGCGGCATAATTCAGGTAAAAAGAGGAATATCCCGCTAAGTATTCGTCGGCTCCCTGACCGTCCATGAGCACGGTAATCCCGTTTTCCTTTGCCAGCTGCATCACTTTGAATTGAGCGGTAATACTCGTGCTTCCGAAAGGTTCTTCATGTATGTCAAATAAACGGGGAAGAACTTCATTCAGCGATGCTTCCGTGCAGGAAACTTCGTGCGGAATACTCCCGGTTTGCTTGTTCATCAGATCGATATAAATGCCTTCGTCCTTTTTAAAATTCGGGAAACGGGCAGAAAAAGTGTGCTGGGATTGCCCTGCCGATTTCATGCCGCTGATCAGTGAAACAATACTGGAAGAATCCAGTCCGCCGGATAAGCTGGAACCTACCGGAACGTCGCTTCTCAAACGCCGTTCGATAGACTGTGTGAGCAATCTTTTGAACTCGGCTTGTGCTTCTTCAAAGGTTAGTGCCGATTTTTTGGACAGGTTGATTTTCCAGTAATTGATTTGTTTGCCAACCTGTTTTCTATCCAGGTCAATGACCAGATAATGAGCCGGTTTTAACTGGGAAATGCCTTCGAAGAAAGTAGATTCCGGGTCTTCAAAAGATTCCATGCGGTCAAAAGCCAGGTAGTCGAATACGCGCTGTTTGGAAGGATTCCGGGGAATTCCCACCGCCCAAAGCGCTTTTATTTCGGAGGCGAAAAAAAAAGTTTCTTCAAATCGGGTATAGTAGAACGGTTTTTCTCCGAACCGGTCGCGTGCGCAGAAAATTTGCTGAGTCTGCTTGTCGAAAATGGCGAAAGCAAACATGCCGTCCAAATCGGACAAACAGTTTTCTTTTTTCTGATCGTAAAGCGCAAGCAATACTTCGGTGTCCGAATCGCTTTGAAAAGTATATCCTTGCTGAAGCAGTTCTTCCTTTATTTCCAGGTAATTATAGATTTCCCCGTTGAAGGTAATGGTATACCTGTCCAGGTAATGCATGGGTTGTTTACCGTTTTCCGACAAGTCGATAATTGCCAGCCTGCGGTGGCCGAAAGCCAGGTTTTTGTTTTCATTCAGCCAATGGCCGTCGCCATCCGGTCCGCGATGAACAATAGCATCCGTCATCCGTGAAATATGATCCGCCTCAACAGGCTTCCCGGTAAGACTAATTATTCCCGCAATTCCGCACATAGTTTTAATTGTGGAATAAAGATAGAATTTTAGCCAGATATACAGCGTTGTACTTTTCCGTGTTTTCTAAATGCGCAGCCTGATCGCTGTTTTGCTTGAACCGTTGAATAGCTTCCCGGGAAAGCGCGCTTATTTTTTCGACCATCGAATTTATGGAGAAATCATCTGCGCAAACTCCAAGCTCGTATTTTTGAACGAGGTTTTTCATCTCCGGTGAAGGGGAAATAGCAATAGCAAGCCTGGCCTGGATAAACTCGAACAATTTATTGGGAAGGGCGTACCGGTAGTTGAAATTGGTCGGTTCCAGGTAAAACAACCCGATGTCGTAAGGATTTATTTCGGAGCAGATTTGATGAATAGCTACCGGTTTTTTCCAGGAAACGTTCGGTGTTTCTGCGATCTTCTTACGGATAGCTTCGTCGTAGCTCTCATTTCCGTTTACAGAGGTCAGCATCAGGTCGAGCGAGTAATTAGCGCCCAGTCTGGCAGCAATTTCGATCATGTTTTCCACTTTGCGGGAAGGAAGGTTCACCCCGTGATGGATCATGCGCACAGGAAAACCGGTGTTCGATTGAACGCTCAACTCCTTCAACGAAGCAGCATTGGGAATAACAATGGAATCGGCTTTAAATTCTTCCAGGCATTTCAAACGAATGGATTCACACACGTTGATCACCAGGTCAAATTGCGGCAAACAACTCCGGTAAAGCTCCGTGAAATAGATTCCTTCCGTTTCGAGCCATCCCGGCAAATCTTCAAATTCCTGCGGATGGTATTCGTGTGCATTGAAAATGATCTTTACGCCGTATTTTTTCTTTAGGGCAAGCGCCAGGCTCAGGAAATTCGGTTCGTGAAAAATAACCAGGGAAATGTTGTTTTCCCGGATGTATTTTCCAATGCGGGAATACGACGGAGAACGTTCCACCTGTTTAAGCCATTGTGCCGATTTACTTTTCAGTTTATCTGCAGTGCTCCGGAAATCATAAATGCAGGAATACGCATGTTCTGTTTGAAAGACAGCTTCTTCACCGGTAAGATGAATCCCGAAATGATCTTTTAAAGCCTCAATTTCCCGGAGGATTCGCGGAGCGCTGGATACTTTCCGGTTTGAAAATATAAGTACCTGCCGTTTCATTCCGCGTAAGTTTTCAGTAATCGTTGAGCAACAGCCTTCGGTGAATGGTAATTTTCGTAATAGGCAATTGACTTCTTGCCGGTATCATCGAATAGTTGCGGATTCAGGATGAACTTTTCGATCGTTGCTTCCAGGGTTGACGGATTGCTGTTGATAATCGGGTGATCTTCCGGAATGTATTGCAAGGGAATTTCATGGAGGTAACAGACAACCGGTTTTCCCAGTGCCATTGCCTGTATTGCCGCAACTCCGTGAAATCCCCAGATAACCTGGTCGATGTATAAATCGCAGGTTGCTACGAGTTCCTGGTAGCGCTCATTGCTCACCTGTTGCAATTCGACATAGTTGACCTGCGGATGACGGGCACTTATGTTCTCCATGGCTTGCCGGATGATGCTGCTTCCTTTGGCAACGGGTGCAGAAGGCGCATGAACGACCCGGATTTCTTCCGGATTTTCTTTTTTGTGAAAAGAAGTTGAGGCCGCTCCCGCATGAAAAGTCATCTTGCCGCTCTTGAAAAAAGTGTCTGAAATATAGTGTAAAGTATCCGGAGTGGAAATCAATTCGAACCCCAGTTCGCTGAATTTGCGCTGGTGTTTGAACGAACATGCTTGTGATTCATAAGGATATTCGTATGCCGGGTTTTGAAATGCTTTTTTGTAAAACGGATTGCCCGGGAAATCAGTCTCGGGAATGCGGACTTCGCTTCCCACATAGGTGATAAACTTCTTCTTATGTTTTGCAACTTTCAGAAATAAAAAGCGAAGCAGTTTATCTTCGTATTTCGTGGGTAAAGTCAGGTTCGAATAAACATGAATGACATCCGCTTGTTTAACGGAAGAATAAAGCTTTCGGGTTCCCCGGAGCGTTTTCCATTTGTATGCCAGCCAGGAAAGTTTTTGATCCGGAAAGACACAGTGAATGTTTTCAAATGAGTTGTAAATACTCCGGTTTTCCTCAAAGCTGATCGCAGACACGTCCTGTCCCGATTCTTTAAAGCCCGAAACCAGCGAATTCAATGTGGATGCATAGTTCATACCTAACAAGAGTATTTTCATAACTGCTGTGTTAGTCGATTGGAGTATGGGAAATGCGGTAATCGAAATTGGGTCTCAATACGCCCGGCAAATGATTGCTTTTCGTACCGATAACCGCGTCATTTTCGATGGAGAAGGAATAACAATATTCTGCTGCGAACAGCAATTCCTGCTGGTTTTTCCCAAAAATCAGGGTAACGGTGTAAAGACCTGCGTTGAGGTAATACGAAGCCAGTTCAAAGGAAACCGTATAGCGTCCTTTTTGGGAATCCTCGTTTTGGGAAACGAGTGCTCCGGTGTGGAAAACAAGCGTTTCGTCACTTGTCCGGAATTCCATGGTGCAATCGAGGTTGATTCCTTCCAGGAAACAATCGAAAACGATGGTGAACAGGCCTTTTTGTGTAATGCTCAATCCGCTCCCGGATCCGGAAATGGCTTCGATCTTTACCAGCCGGATATTTTGGTTCTGATAGCGTTCGTCGGGCTCAAAAATTTTAGTCAGTCCGTTTGCTTCCTCGCTGTTCTGCTGGTAGAAATCGGCTGCTTCATGAATAGAGCCGTTGAAGATCAATTGTCCTTTTTGAAGAACAATCCCGGTATTACACAAGGACTTGACCGCGCCGATGTTGTGTGAAACGAACAGAACGGTTCTTCCCGAACGGGCCACATCCTGCATTTTTCCCAAACAGCGTTTCTGGAACTCAGAATCACCTACGGCCAGTACTTCATCAATGATCAGAATTTCGTTTTCCAGGAAAGCGGCAACAGCAAAAGCCAGTCGCAATTGCATTCCTGAACTATAATGTTTCAAAGGCGTGTCAATGAACTGTGCCACTCCGGAAAAATCAACGATCGCGTCAAAATTCCGGAGAATTTCTTCCCGCTTCATGCCCAATATGGAACCGTTCATGAAAATGTTCTCTCTCCCGGTGAGTTCTGCATGAAATCCTGTTCCTACTTCCAGCAGAGAAGCAATCCTTCCGCGGGCTGTTATCCGTCCGCTGGTAGGCGGAGTAATTTGCGACAGGATTTTCAGAAGCGTGGATTTCCCTGCTCCGTTTTTGCCGATAATTCCGATACTTTCTCCCGGTTTTACATCAAAGGAAACATCTTTCAAAGCCCAGAAAGCTTCTTTGTTGTTTCTCCGGAATGCGTTTGAAAGCGAATCGCGCAGGCTCAAATAAGGCTGCTGACCCGATTTTTGGATCAGGTATTGTTTGCTGACAGCATCTATTTCTAAAATCGGTTTCACGTTCAAGGATTCAAATTTATGCTAAATCGGCAAAGTAAGCTTCTGTTTTCCGGAAGTAATACAATCCTAAAATGAATAGCACAGCGGCAGAAATACTGCTGTAAATGATCGTGGTGACATTCATTTCGTACTGGGTAAAAACACTCCGGATCAATTCCAGGGCACCTGCAACCGGGTTGAACTGTAAAATAGTTGCTGCAATCTTGTTGGAGGTAATGGAAATCGGGAACATGATGGGTGAAACGAAGAGCATTCCCTGGATAAAAAAAGGAAGGGCGTAACGCACATCGCGGTATTTGATATTCAGTGCTGCCAGGAACATCCCGATTCCCAAGGTGGAAAGAGCGATAAGAATCAAAGCTACAGGAATAAACAATAGATGTAACCAGTTAATGGAAACCTGGAAGTAGATCAGTGCAATGAAAAAAAGCACCAGGCTGATCATAAAATCAACTGCGGAGCTCAGGATCGCGGAAATCGGAATAATCAAGCGCGGGAAATAGATTTTCTTAATGATGTTTGAATTGTTCACCATGGAATTGGCGGCATTCGAAAGTCCGCTGCTGAAAAATCCCCAGATAACCAGCCCGCTCAATGCAAACAAGTGATAAGGAACACTCAGATGTGACACGGAAGAAACGGCTTTTCCCAGGAAAACGGTAAACAGTACCGTCATCAGCAATGGCTGCAGGATTACCCACGCAAAGCCGAGCAGCGTTTGTTTGTATTTGACTTTGATTTCGCGCCAGGTGAAAAAATAAAGCAATTCCCAGTAATTCAGAATTTCTTTGAACCCAAAGCTGAACTTGCTTTTTGACTTTATTTCCAATAAATAATTCTCTGGCTGCATCTGAAGAAATCTTGCGCCAAAGTAATGAAAAAACGGGAAATTCCGGTAAGAAATAATTAATTCGGAATGCAAATCAAATCCGTCTGGTCTTCAAGTTCCAGGATGGCTTTCAAGTCGCTGATTCCTTCTTTTGTACTGATTTTATAGTTGTTTTTTACCAGTTCATCCAAGGCCTCCGGAATGTTTCCCTGCTGGGCCAGGATGTTTTCAACGCTGTATTCGAATACGATAACGGGCCGGAACCTGCGGATTGTTTGCCGGGCGCCTTTGAGTACTTCGAGTTCAAAGCCTTCCACATCTATTTTAATAAAGTCAATAGCAGGGATCTGATTTTCCGAAACAAATTCATCCAGTGAAATAACAGGCACAACGATACTGTTACTGGTGTCGGAAGTCATCCGGAATCCTCCGCTGTTCCATGCATTGTGTTGCATCATGTGAAGAGAACCCTTTTCACTTCCCAGACCCAGGTTATATGCTTTGACGATCAATGCGGGGTTGTTCCCGATGTTGCGTTCCAGCTTTCCGAATGTTTTGGGATACGGCTCAAAAGCATAAATCACCGGGTGTAAGCCTTTGGATTGCTGTACCAGCGACATGTTGAACGCCGTTTGACCGATATTTGCCCCGATGTCAAAAATAACGGTTGATTTTTCGAGGTAATCCAGGAGATAATCACTTGAATCGGTTTTGCAATGGAAGTAAACCAGCCATTCCTGGTAGTCGCTGATATCCAATTGGTAAGAGATTCCTTTTCGCTTTGCTTTTCGATGGCTTCCCGGTTTGTAATCCTTATTGGGAGGCACGAATTTAAAAACCCAGGGCCTGGAGCCGGCCAAACGGATGAGAGCCAGAAGCAGGATTTCTGCAAATCGGTTAGTGAAGAGCGTTTTTTTCATTTGTTACGGGAGTGTTGGAATCTGTAATCCGATGGAAAACGAATAACAGGAAGAATGGGAGCAAAGGTGCTTTCAGCCGAACTAATACCCCGAAAAGACCGGAGGTTAAGCCTACGAAAAATGCCATGATCAGACAGGAGAATAAACAAATCGTGAAAAATATCCGGGCTTTCTCCGACATGGGAGGAAGTGTTTTGTCCCGTTTCCGGAATAGTTTCAGGGTAAAATAGAGCAAAACCAAACTTTCCAAACCGTTCAAAAGCATGAAGAAACTGTTTGATTCCCAAATGAAGGGCCGGTAAATGGCTGTAAAGATGGCTGTAGGGGTTGCGCGCAACATGTTTACAGCCGTAAATTCCGTGATTCCCAGATCGTATCTTTTTCCCGTATATCCCTGATTTTGCTGAAAGTCGTTGTAAATTGTTTCTGCCGTAGAAATCAGGTTTTGAGAAGACAATTCTTCAAAAGAACTTGAAAACCGGAAATAAACAAAGACTAACAGAACAGACATTCCGATGCCGATCATCCGCGTTGCCAGGCGAATGGTGAAAGGTGCACGGCGGCTGTATTGGAAGAAGACGGTAATAAAAAAGGGAATCAGGATGGAAATCAGTACAAACGAGCGGGTAGAACCGATAATGTATGATGCAAGCAGGATAAACAGGATATTTTTGAGTGATATCCCGTTAAGCAGTTTGATGAGATTCATGAAAAGAACTAAACTGGCACAGTATACAACCGTGTCTTTCAGCAATCCCGTGCACCAAAAACCTACGGTCGGAATAAATAAGATGGAAATGGCTACATACCGCACTTTAACCTGCAGAAATGATCTTGCAAACAGAAAGAAACGCCAGGTAATGAGGGTGGAAATAAACGAAAAGATGAGGTTTAATGCCAGGTAACTGTTAAACGTGAAAAAGGAGAAAAAACTTGCCAGTTTACAGATAAACCAGGAGTTGGGTTCTTTGTAGACCCAGATCGGTGGAATGCCTGTATGGGAATTGTAATAGGAAGGCAGGTAATCCCTCGACGGGCCGGAAATCAGTTCGTGCAGGTAGTCTCCGAAATCCTCATAAGCCAGGTTCTTCAGACATTCCGCTCCCTGATAATAGGCGGTTGTATCACCACTTCCGTAAGTGTACACATAGAATGTTGCGAACGCAATTCCCAGAAAGATTTTCCAGCAAAAATGCGGTATGAAATAACGGTAATCGGGGTTTTTAGCATTTCTCAGGTAAATGGCCAAGGCAATGATAATGCACACGATCAGCCATGCAGCGGTGAAAACATAATCACTGAAGGTAAATGAGAAATACTTATAATTCATAACTACTGATGATGATACGGTTCATTTCTCAAAATGGTCATGGCCCGGTAGACTTGCTCAATAAAGAATAAACGGATCATCTGATGGGAAAAAGTCATCTGTGAAAGCGAGATTTTTCCGTTTGCCCGCTGGTAAACTTCTTCACTGAATCCGTAAGGTCCGCCCACGACAAAATAAATGTGTTTGCCACCGCGATTAAACTGGTCCTGCAGGTAAGCAGAAAAATCCATCGAACTGAATTCCTTTCCTTTTTCATCCAGAAGAATGAGTGTGTCTGTTGGATTTATTTTTTCGAGGATCAGTTCTCCTTCCCGCTGCTTGATCTGGCTTTGCGATAAACTTTTAGCTTGTTTGATATCCGGAATAATCTGTAATTGAAACGAAATATAATGGCGAAGCCGTTTCAAATATTCCTGTTCTCCTTCTTCCAGGAATTTTTTTCCCGTTTTACCGATACAAAGTAGTGTTACCTGCATGCAACGAATATACGAAAATTGTAGTTAGTGCCCGAAAATTGCTCGAAAGCCGGCCCTTTTTTTGCTTGATCACCGGGTTGAAAAGCAGAATAATCTACAAAAACAGTAGAGAATTAGCGGGATTTCATTTTAGGCATTATATTTGTTGATGCGACGGGACACAACAATTGAAATATGGGCTTTATTTTATCACTAATAGCTTCTTTGGTTTTATCACTTCATTCTGTTACGGATGCAAATTTCACGGCTGTTGAACAGGCATTCGGACGGGAAGATGCTGCTAAGATTGTTTCCTACGGAAAAGACAAGCTTTTACTTCAGATCCAGGGAAAAGAAGGTATTTATGCACAGTCCCAGGCGACTCAATTGTTGAAGGATTTCTTTAACCGCAAACCGGTTTCAAGCTTTCGTTTTACCTTTAAAGGCAAGGAAAGTGACGATTCCCCGCTGACCACCGGTACTTATATTTCCAAAAACGAATCCTTCCGGGTAACCATCAAATGGAAACACCTGGGCGCCGACCTGAGGATCGAATCGCTCTCTATTGAGTAAGTGATAAGTTAAGTCGTAAAAGTGAAAAGTTACCTGTAAAAGTTAAAAGTGATTGATCTTCAATCATTCATTTTGCGGGTTTAATTCTTGTTTTTACATGAACACATTTACCTTTTTACTTTTACCTTTACATCATGTTTGACGAGATTATAAAAAACGCCTTACAGGAAGATTTGGGGGATGGTGATCATTCTTCTTTGGCCTGTATTCCTGCAAATGCTTCCGGAGTAGCGAAATTGTTGGTAAAAGATACCGGAATTCTGGCTGGTGTGGAAGTTGCTAAAAAAGTATGTGAATTGGTAGATCCGGACCTGGTTTTTGAAGAACTGTTGGGAGACGGAACAGCTGTAAAACCCGGTGACATTGCTTTTTACCTGAAAGGAAGTGCGCGTTCGATCCTCGCTGCAGAACGTACTTTGCTGAATTTTATGCAGCGTATGTCCGGAATTGCGACTCAAACAAAAAGCTACGTGAATTTGCTGGAAGGTACTCAGACCAGATTACTCGATACGCGAAAAACAACTCCCGGAGTCCGTTACATGGAAAAATGGGCGGTTCGCATCGGTGGTGGAATGAATCACCGCTTTGCACTTTACGATATGATCATGCTCAAAGATAACCACGTGGATTTTGCCGGTGGAATCAAAGAAGCGATTCAAAGAACGCATGAATACCTGAAAACTACCGGGAAATCCCTGAAAGTTGAAATTGAGGTACGTAATCTTGCGGAATTACACCAAGTGCTTGAAACGGGGATGGTTGACCGCATTATGCTGGACAATTTTACTCCGGAATTACTCAAACAAGCAATCGAAATCATTGATAGGCGCTACGAGACAGAGGCTTCAGGCGGAATTACCAAACAGACGATCCGTTCTTTTGCGGAAACCGGTGTTGATTTTATTTCTGTCGGTGCATTGACCCATAGTTTTGCCAGCCTGGACATGAGCCTGAAGGCAAGCTTCTAATCCAGGTCAATCAGCATCATACAAATATCGTCCAATTGTTCTTCGGAACCCATCCACCGGAGTAAGCCCTGTTCAATCTTTTGAAGATGATTCTCGGGGTTCGGATCATATTGCTCTAAAACCAGCTTTTTAAGTCCCGGAGTTTTGAGCTTTTTACCGGTTTTCTGCCCGAATTGATCGATACAGCCATCGGAAAACAACAAAATGCGCTGATCTTTGGTGTACGTTATTTCGTGAAGCTCAAAAGCCAGGCTCGATTCCGATTTTCCAACAGGCCTTTTAGTCGGGGAAAGTACCTGGATTTCGTCCGGTTTTACAATCCACAGCGGATTATTGGCGCCGCAAAAACGCAGGATTTGCTTTTCGGAATTGTAACATGCCACAGAAATATCCATTCCGTCGGATAATTCCATGCCATCGGTCAGGAGGTAATTCCGCAAATAAGAACTGACACGAGTCAATAAATCCGCAGGATCTGCATCTTCGAGCAAGCGCGCGGATTCATTGAGGGCATTCATACACAAAACGCTCATCATTGCGCCCGGAACACCGTGTCCGGTACAATCTGCAACAGCAACGAATTTCCAGATATCGTCTCCGATCCGGATGCGTTTTACCCAATAGAAATCACCGGCTACGATATCCTTCGGATAATAAAAAACATGCAGGTTGGGAATCAGGCTGGAATAATAAGAGCCACTTGGCAGCAAAGCATTCTGAATGCGTTTTGCGTAAAGGATACTGCTGGTAATTTCTTCGTTCTTCTGCTCCAGTTCATTGCGTTGCTCGATAACTTCCTTGGTCCGTAACTCCACTTCCGCTTCCAATTGGATGTTCAGGTTTTCCTTCAGATCGTTGGCTTCTGCAAGTGCGGAAATAGAGGCTTCGTTCATCAGTTTGAAGCGCTGCAGGATACCGAATGTCAGGATAATCATTTCGACCGCAAACCCGATCTGAAGCCCGTTGTCGGCAAGGAAACTGTTGGGAATAACTCCGAAATTTCTCAGTACAAAGGCAAAAACCGAGATCTGCAGAATGGAAAACGCCAGTAAATACGACTTGGCAGTTTTGGAACCGGTTCTCAGGGTAACGATCAGCGGATAGATGATAAACAGGTTCAGGATTAATGTCAGCGCATTTACGGTAATGGCCGAAATATTCATGAATGTTGTTCCCGGGATTAAACTGATGCACAGATTGACTAATAAGCTGATTTGGATAAAACGCACAAAACGGGTGATCCGTGGAGTGTTTTTTTTGAGTTCGAGGAAACGGTAGGTGAAATTCAGGAAGAATAAAACTCCCAGCGATGCAAATACCGGATTGGCCCTGTTTGAAATGAAATACTGATCGGTCCAGAGCCAGGTAGTTCCGAAACCGAGCAAAGACAATTGGAGCAGGGTGAAAGAGGCTCCGTAAAAGGTGTATAAATAAGCAGTTCGCTGACGGAACAAGATACCGATCGCGAGGTTCAGGATAATGATGAAGATCATAACTCCGAACAACAAACCATAAAACACTTGCTTGTTTCCGTGTTTTACCTGGATGTAGGAACCTTTTTCCAGGGAGCTTTGAAAGTAGAATTGTTCTCCGCCGTTATTCACACGAAACAGAAAACCATTGGTGCTGTGTGGGTCCAGGCGTAACGGAAAGATTAGTTCCCGGTTTCCGTTATAACGCCAGGCGAAAGGCCGTTGATCGCCTCCTTTGGCTACAGGAATAAAGGTGCTCTTTCCAATCCGTTTGTAAACGTCTACTTCGTCAATGATCGGGTTGCTCAATTTCAGCATGCGAATGAGCCGGGAATCCGAAAGATTTTTAGTCTCAAAATAAAACCAGACATCTTTTGTTTCGAACCCTAAGTTCACCATGCGGGAGTTGACAGGTTTGAATTCCTTCAAATGTGATTTTACAGCTTGAAGGGTTGAATGTCCGGAAGGAGCAATGAAATAATGCAGCTGATCACCTTCGAGTTTCAGGAAATCATCGTGCTGGTTTATCAAAACCTGGGAGTTCGAAAAGCAGTGAACTGCAGACAGTAAAAGTACGAGCAAATAATTTTTCAGCATCTCGGTTTAGTGCAAGTTTCGAGTTAAAATACGCAAAGACCAACGCATTGGTTTTGTGCTAAATTAAAAATATTTTGAATAGTTGCCGGTTGTAAATCAGTTATCTAAGAGATCATCTTCTTCGTCCTTGTCTTTCTTAAAGGGATTGACAAAAAACGAAAATCCGGTAATGGCAAAACCGGCTATCAGAATGTAAGTGAAGTGTCTCAGATGCATGGTTTGGAACACAAACCCGATGAAAATAACCAGCGACCCTATCCAGAACAATAAATTAAAATCTTCCCACTTGTCTTCCGGGATAAAACGGAACTGAAGCAGGCTTAAAAGCAGCCCGGTTCCTCCGAATACGTAAAACCCGATCCGAATAGCGCTGTGAACTCCGAATGTGTTTTGAGTATAAAGCAAGACAGCGCAGGCCATTCCCAGGATGTAACAGATATTCGAAATGGCTTTGAGTTGCTTGGCTATCATATGATTTATAATTCAGAAGTTTCGTAAAAGGTACAAATATCTTCGCAAAAAGCTTCCAGGCGGGAATGAGTTCCTTCGGAAATCAATATTTTCTGACATTTGGGCAAACTCTCGGAAATTCTGCGGATTGCCTGCAGGATCAGTGGATCTTTGCAAAGCGTTTCCACCTGGTCAATAATCACCAGGCTCAGTTGGTTAATGTGTATTCCGTTCTGGTTATATAATTCCAGCATTCTTTTCGGGTTACCGATAATGATTTCGGCCCCTTCGAAAATGGCATTGCGTTGTTCGATGATTTTTCCTTTGTCGTCTGCAATCTCAATGGTCACATCAGTTCGCTTCATCAAGTGCTGAAAGGATTTAACTTTTTCGCGGGCGCTTTCCCAGGAAGGAGTGAACCATAAAACGCGTGGAGATCCTTCCAGCATTTCAGGTGCGCGCATAAAGGAAATAAAATGAAGTCCGTCAATCAGTTCCTGGTCTATGGAAGTGAAGATCAGCTGGTTTTTTCCCTGTTTGGAAAGCTTGATCAGCTTTTCCTGTTTTTCGGTGTAGCCTTCGCGGCCCAGTTCTGCGAGTGTATTTTCCAGCCGGTTGTTTAATTCTTCAAACTTCATACTGCAAAATAAGGCAATTTATTTTGTTTTCGGGCGGCTGAGGGTAAAGACACCGTCGTTTATTTTGTAATCCCAGCCGGTAAGTGTTTTGAATAATTGAACATATCGGAGAAACAGGCTGGATCTCCTGTTGGATAATTGGTGGTTTTCCGAAACGGGAACAAATTCAATACTCTGGCAATAAGGAGTTTGCTCGATGAAATCAAGCAGGATGGAAACAACCGTTGCCATTACCCGGTAAACATCTCCTGTATTCATGGTTTGGTATTCATCCTGGTCGTAGTTCTTGAGGCTCAGATCCACGATGTAATTCATGATCTGGTTATTTTTTTGAACGAACTGAACGCTGTATGCATCACCATGTGAATTGATGAAGCCGTATTCACGGATCCCGATGAATGCAGGTCTTTGAAAAGGATAAGGAGTAGCAAATGTAACACGGGTGTTCATGAAAGTGAAAATAGTAATTTTCAAGGGAATAGCGTTACCATTCAGGCATAAAAAAACCCCGACATTTATCGTCGGGGCCTTTTTATATATAAGTTGAATCTTTATTAATAAACCACTACTCGGTGAGTAGATTTTGCAGCTCCCTGAACAGCAGAAAGAATGTAGCATCCTTTTGCAACGTTCATAGGAATGTTTACTGTTTGAACTCCTGAAGAAGCAGGAACATCTGTTGTAGAGATGATCGCACCTTTCAAGTCCATAACGATTAATTGCATTCCGTTTTGAGCAACCGGAACTTCAACAGCCAAATCAGATCCTGTTGCAACAGGGTTCGGAGCGATTGAAATCGTTGATAACATACCATTGTCTTCAATTCCTAGTGTTCCTGACACGTTAAAGTTGTCAAAATAGAAGTTGGAAGATAAGTCAGAAGCGATAAATTCGAATTTGAATTTAGTTTTGTTATCTGCTGCAGTAGGAGTGTGCGTGAAGCTAACTGTTTTCCACTGAAGATCGTTGTTTGGAGTGTAATCCGTGTTACCAACATATCCTGCAGTTACTAAAGCAGCTCCTGTAAGAGAAGTTTTCTGGATCCATGTTTTACCACAGTCTCTGGAGTAATAAACAACCAATTTCTCAGTAATATCTGCAGTTGCAGTTGCTTTTGTACCGTAAGCATAATCAAATGAGATAGTCACATTTGAAGTATTTCTCAAGTCAAGAGCAGGAGAGATCAAATAATCTTTAGAGTTTCCTAAACGATCATAGTAGTATGAATCTTCAGTAAACATCTGAGCGTTGGAAACATCTTTCCAGTTATTCAATTTGAAACATGGAGTATTTCCTCTACCACCTGTAGTTACACGGTAGAAAGAAGCAGAGTTATTTTCAGGATTGTGAGTGATCCAGAAGTTCGCATTCTGGTTGAAGTCTTCTGTTCTTGGTCCTGCGTACTCAGCCCAATCTCCCTGGATATAAACCATGTGGTTGATTGTTTTTGTGTTAGAACCTGCAGTGTTTGAAACAGTTAATGTTACATCGTACCATCCTGGTGAAGCGTAAGTCACTGTTGGGTTTTGAGATGTAGAAGTAGCCGGTGATCCTCCAGGGAAGCTCCATGACCATCCTGTTACACCTGCTTTCCATGAAGCATCTTTGAATGCGATAGGATCATTTACACAAGCCGTCATTACGTTAGCATTCGGTCCTGTATTTCCGGTTGTACCGTTAACATCTACGTAGAAATCTGCCATTGGAGTACAAGTTACAGGAGTAGTCGTTGTTGTACCTGTTGCAGCTAAGTTTTCAGCTGTGTACAAGTTGCTACGTCCACTTGTTTCCTGATCCAATACATTGTTCATGAAGTTACACTGACCTTTCGTAAACATTACGGAGCAGTAAGAGTAATCCATGTAGTTTTGAGCGTTGTCTACCGGGTCATAATTCCCCCAATATGAGTTCAATGTCAGTGTGTCGTTACAAGAGTTCATTGTAAGGTTACAAGAAGTCATCCCGATACAGTTCGGTGTATCACCGATACCGTCATCCTGTCCGCAGCTTGCTGCATTTCCCGGATCGTTATCGTTACCCCATGTGTGCGCCAATCCTAAGTAGTGACCGATTTCGTGAGTCAAAGCTCTTGAATGTCCCGCAGAACTTGGGAAAAGGCTACTTACGTAATCGTAAAGGATGATAATACCATCTCTGAAGAAACCTGTTCCGGTAACACCTGTAGGGTAGTAAGCATAACCTGCAACTCCTGCAGAACCAATTGTTTTAGTCAACCAAACATTCAAATATTTGTCTCTGTCCCATTGGTTCAATTTGGAGTAATCATCTCCTTGGTTTGTGTTGTGGTTGTAAATGTGCTCGATACCATTCGTACAATTTCCCCAAGGGTCTAAAGTAGCCAAACGGAATTCGATGTAAGCATCTCCTACGATTGTATCAAATGGAGTAATTACAACGCTTGTATCGGCATTCATTTTACGGTAATCCTCGTTCAGGATATCCATTGCGTCCTGAATATTCTGGTCAGAGACATTTTCTGCACCGTATTCGTGAACAATGTGGAAAACAATAGGAATTACACGTACCGTAGTGGATTTTCCGTTAACTATACGGTTTTCTGTGTAACGGGTCATTAATTTTTTGTAATCTGCTTCCAATCCTGGATTCTCAGCATACAATTTTTTCATTTGTGTATGACTTCCGCAATTAAAGTGCGTTTCCTGAGCAAATGATTTCCCAGTTGAAATCACTCCAATTAAAGAAAATACACCCAAAAGTAATTTTTTGCGCATGTTTAACAATTTAATAGATTCAACATTGTTTTTATCAACTTAATTTACATTTCACGAAAAAATGTGAGTGTGCAAACCGGTTGAAATTCAGGAGCTTTTTTGGCTTTGTTACTTAATTAATGCGTTCTTAATCAATGATTTGACATCCTGATCAGAGCGCATAACTCCCGGTTTCTACAGTTCACAACGGGTAAATATACTTTAATTATTTTTAACAATAGAATTATACAACTGTTCATTTAGTGAAGTGTGTTTGATGCTGATTAAACGGTAAGAAGTGCGTTAATCTGCTCTGAATGAACTTTTTTGATACGTTTCGATATCCAGCAGGAAATCAATGTTTTCCTCGATTTTGTTACCTATCACAATCACATTGGCACCAGCCTGCCTGTAAGTTTCTATTTGTTCCACCGAGCGTATTCCGCCCCCCACAATAATCGGGGTGTCGATTTTTTTTCGGAGTTCGGTGATCAGTTGAGCAGGCACCGATTGTAAAGCTCCGCTTCCGGCATCAAAATAAGTCAGTTTTTGTCCCATCAAATAACCGGCGATTCCCGTTTTTAAAGAAATGGAATTGTTTTCCCTGGGAATGGGGGTGGTCTGACTTACATAAGCTACGGAAGTCATTTTGCCTCCGTCAATGAGGATGTAGGATGTAGGGATAACTTCCAGGTTCATTTCAAGAACTTCTTCCGCACACGAAACATGATGGCCGATCAGAAAATCCGGGTTTCTTCCTGAAATAAGATTCAGGAACAGAAGGGCATCTGCCTGTTCGGAAAGTTGGTTGCTGGATCCGGGAAACAGGACAACGGGAATGGAGGAGTTATTTTTCAGTGTGGAAACAACCGATTCTATTTCCTTCCGGGTAACGGTGCTGCCGCCGACAAAAAAGAAGTCGATCAAGGCAAATTCCGCTTTTTTGATCAATTCCAGCAAATGCTCCTCATTTTTGCTCTTTTCCGGGTCAATTAACAGGGCCAATTGTCCGCTTTTTGTTTGGATTTTATTCAGGATATTCATTGTAGTAGTTTTCCTTTACTCGAATTGAAAGTTATTAAAATATTTTGAAAGTTTTCAACATGGAGTTCGTATTCGTAGATTCCGTCTGTCTTTTGAATGCTTCCGTAGAATTTGTCTGATTTTTTGTAGACCAGAATATCCTTTTGAAAAAGCAGCTGATTGCGGTCGGAAAGTTTGTACAGACATTCCTTAAATGACCAGAGCATCGACATATCTTTTTCATCCGTCTCGTCCAGGATTAATTTTTCTGCATCGGTAATAAACCTGCGGGATGTTTTGACGGACTTTTCGCGGATTTCTTCGATGTCAACGCCAATGAGGTGTTCCGTGCAGGTGGCCAGCACAACGTGTGAATTACAATGAGATATCGAAATGAAGCCAACTCCTTTGATTCCGGGGGCTCCTGTGGAATCGTATTCGATGTTTGCTTCCCCGAACAAGTGATGTTTCAGGAACCTGGAAGCAGCAAATTCGAGTTTCTTTTCCGGGTGATGAATACCGCTTAGCCGTGATTTTTCCAGTTCATTCAAAGCTGATTCGTAGGTTTTCAGATGAGAACTATCAATTTCCATTAAATAAATAGAAACAGCATTTAAATTAATGATAGAAATGGTAGACATATTGCAAATATATGCCGGAATCTACCGAAACGGGCTATTAATCCATTTAAAAATTAGTTACAAATCCTTAAAAATAAGGGCTTCTGCGGGTTTGAAAAGTTAACAAAAAGTTAATGAGGGTTAATTTGTTACAAAACAGAAAAGTTTTTTAGTAAATGTTAACAAATCGAAAATTACTATATTTACACGCTTTGTTACAATAAAAATGATGTAAAATTAAACTGTACTTATGTTACGTAAACTCAACTTGTTATTTGCAAGTATCTTGTTGACAGTGACTTACGGGTATTCTCAATCAGGTTTGGGAACGATCCGTGGTAGCGTTGTTGATAAGGACAGCAAGGAGGCTATATACGATTGTATTATAGTCATCAAGCAAAATGGAACAGTTAAGGGGAATACTACCACCGATACGGATGGTAAGTTCCAGCTTAACTCGTTGGCGCCAGGTTCCTACGACGTTGAGATCAGTAATCCGGGTGAAGGGTATCAGCCGACAGCAATCAAAGGAGTTGTTGTCAACGCTGACCGTATTACCTTCCTGGATAACACTGCTCTCGGACTTCCTACGGATGTGAAAGCAATCGATGAAGTCGTGGTTGTGGCCTACAAGGTTCCGTTAATTAATAAAGATGGTGGTCCTTCCGGGGCGACTATTACGCGTGAGGATATCTCACGTCTACCGACTCGTTCTGCGGCAGGTGTTGCGGCTACAGTAGGTGGGGTAACCGAAAACGAAGGAAGCGGTGCGATTTCCGTACGTGGTTCCCGTTCAGATGGTACGTATTTCTTTATTGATGGTATCAAGGTGCGAGGGTCTTCGAACTTACCTAAATCAGCAATTGAAGAGGTGTCTGTAATTACCGGAGGTTTGCCGGCTAACTACGGGGATGCAACCGGTGGTATTATCGCCGTAACAACTCGTGGTCCGTCTGCAAAATATTTCGGTTCATTGGAAGCTGTAACTTCCGGATTCTACTTTAAAGGAAAAGATCCGAACGGTTATGACGGAAAAGTAATCGGATTGGATAAATTCGGATACAACCTTGTTGAAGGATTGCTTTCCGGGCCGCTTTTGATGAGAAAAGACTCTACCGGTAAGAAAACAAAACCGATCTTAGGTTTCTTGCTTTCTGTTAACTACACAAACGAATTGGATAGCCGTCCTTTAAATGGTGGTTCTTACCGCATCAAGAAAGAGGCTAGAGATTACTTGTTGGAAAACCCTGTAAGAGCAAGTGCTACCGGTAACGGTACTTTCCACAATGCGAACTACCTGAGAGAAAGTGATTTCGAGAAAACAAAGTGGAGAATGAATGCTGCGCGTTCGGTTATTTCTGCTTCTGCTAAAATTGACGTGAACACAGGACCATCCGTTAACTTAACATTCGGTGGATCTTTGAACTACAACTTCGGAAGTAATTACGATTACGAAAACTCGTTGTTGAACTTTACAAACTTCGGAGTATACAACCAGTTGGATTACCGTGTTTACGGACGTTTCACTCAGCGTTTCTCCAACAACAAAGAAGGATCAAGCTCTAAAGTGAAGTCTGCGTTCTATTCCATCATGGTGGATTACTCGAAGACAAAAACAGAATCTTACGATAAGCAGCACAAATTTGATTTGTTCAGCTACGGACACGTAGGGAAATTCACCAGATATTTCCGTCCGACTTATGAATTCCGTGACGGTGATTACTATCAGACAGCTACTCCTCAGGAGTACCTTGTTCAGTTCCAGGCTTCAGAATCAAATGCTGCACTGGCTGCGATCACTCAAAACTATTTTGATATCTACGCAGGTAACCCGACAGATCATTATGAAACATTATTGCAGGTTCAAAACGGACGTGCATTGAGAAACGGTGACGTTCCTACTTCCGTTTACGGAATCTGGAATAACATCGGTACTCCGAATAACGGTTTCGGACGAACAGAACAAGATCAGTTCCGTATTACAGGATCAGGATCTGTTAACGTTGGTGACCACTCCATCTCACTAGGTTTCGAATACGAACAACGTTGGGATAGAGGTTGGGGAAGCGGTAACGCAGGACCAATCGAACTTTGGACAGTTGCACGTTTGTATGCAAACAGCCACTTGACAGAATTAGACCTTTCCAATCCGCATGTTGTGAACTTCGGTGCTTACCAGCAATATAGCTATGACCGTTTGAACACAGGTTATGCTTACACTTCAGGAACAGGTGAGTACGGAGGTCAGGAAAATAACGACAAACAATCATTCTTCGATTACAATCTTCGTGAAAAACTAGGATTCAATCCTGCAGGAACTGATTACGTAGTTATCGACCAGTACGATCCAAGTACATTCTCTTTAGATATGTTCTCTCCGGATGAATTGTTTAACCAGGGTAATAACTTCGTGAATTACTACGGTTACGATCACACAGGAAGAAAAGTAAAAGGGAATACAGATATCAATAAGTATTTCAATGAATTTGATGAGAACGGAAATTACAAACGTTTCATTGGTGCATTCCAACCGGTATACATCGCTGGTTACATCATGGATAAGTTTGCCTTCAAAGACATCGTATTCAACGTGGGTGTTCGTGTAGACGTATTCGATGCGAACCAACCGGTATTGAAAGATAAATACTTGGTATATACAGCAAATAACGTTACTGAAGCAAGATCATTGATCGCTACGGATCCTACAAAATATGCAAACATGGTGATTCCTACTTCAATGGGTGATGACTACGTAGTATATGTAGATGACGTAAATAACCCGACAAGAATCAACGGTTTCAGAAACGGGGATCAGTGGTACGATGCAAACGGTATCGCTATCGAGGATCCGAAATTGATCCGCGGTGTAACAGGTATCGCTCCATGGTTGAAAGATCCTGCTGCAGCAACGAACCAAAAAGTAAATGCAGATGCATTTGAGGATTACAAACCACAAATTAACGTAATGCCTCGTATCGCATTCTCATTCCCGATTTCGGATGAAGCATCTTTCTTTGCTCACTACGATATCTTGACGAAACGCCCTACAACAGGTAACCGTTTCAATCCGATCGATTACCAATTTATCGAATCCCGTACAAATACGATTAACAACCCAAATTTGAAGCCGGAACAAACAATCGATTACGAAATTGGTTTCCAGCAGGTATTGTCTAAAACTTCATCTTTGAAAATCTCTGCATTCTACCGTGAACAGCGTAACAACGTGCAGTTGATGAACGTATTTGAAGCTTACCCGAACACATACCGTACATTCGGTAACCGTGACTTCGGTACGGTAAAAGGGTTAACAGTTTCTTATGACCTTCGCAGAACAGGAAATGTTCGTATGACTGCAGCGTATACTTTACAGTTTGCTGATGGTACAGGTTCTGACGCAACTTCAGCTGCAACATTGTTGACAGGTCTACAGACAGCAGGTTTACCTAACTTACGTAGTGTATTCCCTTATTCTTATGACCAGCGTCACACGTTTGCAATTACCTTCGATTACCGTTACGGTGAAGGAGCTGATTACAACGGACCGATGATCGGTGATGCGAAAATTTTGGAAAACACAGGTTTGAACATCATTACGAATATCTACTCAGGTTCTCCGTATAGTTCTCAAACAGGTGTTACAGGAGATGCATTGATCAACCCGAATACTTCAGGTATTACAGGAACTGTAAACGGTTCAAGATTGCCTTGGCAGTACCGTTTGGACTTGCAGTTAGACCGCACATTCGGAATTGACTTTGGAAAAGAAGGTAAAAAGAAATCAACATATTTACAGGTTTATCTTCGCGTTACCAACCTTTTCAATACAATGAACGTTCTTGGTGTTTACAGAGCTACAGGTAACTGGAATGATGATGGATATTTAGCAGCTGCTCAGTACCAGACATCTATCCAAAACCAGTTGGATGAGCAGTCTTTCAGAGATTATTACTCGATGAAAGTGGCAAATCCATTTAACATTAGTTCTCCAAGAACCATTCGCTTAGGGGTTAAGTTTGATTTCTAAGAAAGAAAAAAAATTAAAGTATGAAACGAACATTTAAATACTTATCGCTCGCAATTACGATGTGTTTCATTGGCCAGGCCAGTGCGTACAATCATGATTTTGGGAAAGGGAAGTCGGCCGGAGATAAGCCGAAGCCCACGGTAACAGCAAAGGCCGCGAACTGTGCGCCTGCGAATTACCGTAAAACTATGGACTTTAATGATGTTAGTTGTCAGTTGGAAACAGGAGGTTTATTGTTCCTGGATCGTGCAAACGGACTGGCAACGTACACCGTTCCAAAAAAGAAAGGAAGTGAAACTGCAGTAACAGTAATTTACGCAGGAGCACTTTGGATGGGGGGAACTGACGTTAACGGACAGTTGAAATTAGCTGCTGTTAAGTTCCGTCAGGATGGTAACGATTTCTGGCCTGGTCCGCTTACAGTGGATTTCGGAACAGGAAACTTTGACCCGTCCGTTCCTCAGGGAGATACAGCAAGACGCGATTACGGTCCGGCAACAGTTGACCCGGATCAGTGTTTGTTGTATGACAACATCTTCACCATTACAAAAGCAGGGGTAATTTTATTCATTACTTACAGCGAATGTACAACAGGTGATTGTCCTGCTCCTACAAACGAGACATTGGCACAGATCAATGCGTGGCCAGGTAACGGTGACGTTGGTCGCGGACAGGATCAGTTCCTTGCACCATTCTATGATGTGAACAATGACATGTTCTACGAACCGGAAGAAGGAGATTACCCTTGGTATGATGATATCTTAGGTCGTGATGACATTCAGTGTGGATCTGACAGACGTGTATCTTTATTCGGGGATATCACCAACTGGTGGGTATTCAACGATAAAGGAAATATTCACACGGAATCACAAGGTGAACCGATCGGAATGGAAATCCACGCTCAGGCTTTTGCTTTTGCTACGGATGACGAGATCAACAAAATGACTTTCTACAACTACGAGTTGATTAACCGTGGTACTCAGACTTTGTTCGACACTTACTTCTCCCAGTACATCGATGCCGATTTAGGTAACTACAACGATGACTATGCAGGATGTGATGTTACACGTGGATTGAGTTACATGTATAACGGTGACTTGAATGACGAACCGAACTCAGGTCGTCCAGGATTCGGACAAAACCCTCCAGCAATCGGAGTTGACTTCTTTGAAGGTCCTTACCAGGATGCTGACGGAATGGATAACCCTGGACCGGTTATAGATACTACTACAAACCAATGGGTTATTCCTACTGTAGCGGACGCTATCGCAAACAAAGGAATTGTGTACAGAGGTTTGGGTATCGGTTACGGAGACGGAATCGCGGATAACGAGCGTTACGGTATGCGTAACTTTACAATCTACACAGGAACAAATGCTCCTGCTGGACAATCGGATCCGACATCTTCTGCTCAGTTCTATAACTACATGCAAGGATTGTGGCAGTTTGGTGATCAATTATACTACGGAGGAACAGGATTCCCTGGAGCACCATGTGTAGGATCTATCGAAACAAACTACATGTTCCCTGCAAACTCAGATACATTGCATTGGGCAACTGCAGGTACTAACCCTGGATTTGACTGGTCGGAATTTGAGCCTTGTGGATCAGGATCTACTTCAAACCCTTCAGGTGACCGTCGTTTCGTTCAGTCTGCAGGACCATTTACTTTACGTCCGGGAGCGGTAAACAACATTACTGTTGGTATCGTTTACGCACGAAGCTTTGAAGGGGAAATCTTCTCTTCAGTAAATGCATTGAAAACAGCGGATACGAAAGCTCAGGCTTTGTTTGACAACTGTTTCCGCATTTTGGAACCGCCAAGTGCTCCGGTAATGACTATCCAGGAAATGGGTAATGAGTTGATCATCATGTTGGATAACCCGATTAACTCGAACAACTACAGAGAACAATATATCGAGGAAGATATCGTGGGGATCGTTGACCCGAACGGTGCAGGTGATACTTTGCCAAACGGTAACCCGATCATTTTCGATAAAAACTACCGTTTTGAAGGATACCAGATTTACCAGTTGAAGGATGCTTCTGTTGGTATTACGGATTTGGATGATCAGACTGTAGCTCGTTTGGTAGCACAATGTGACGTTAAAAACGGAGTGAAGCGTTTGATTAACTTCGAATTTGATGAAGAGTTGGGTTACTCTTTCCCTGTTGAGAAAGTAAAAGGAGCAGATGCGGGAATCCAGCATACATTCCGTGTAACGGAAGATTTGTTTGCTCAGGGCGACCGTAAATTGGTAAACTTTAAAACATACTATTACCTGGCAGTTGCTTACGGATACAACAACTATAAGCCTTATGATCCGACAGATGCACAGTACTTAGATGGTCAGAAAAAACCATACTTGCGTTCTCGTATCAATGCAGATGGTACTCCATTGGTTGGTATTCCTGCAATCCCGCACAATGTTTCACCTGAATTAGGCGGTTCACAAGCGAATTCAGTTTACGGACAAACTCCACGCATCACGCGTTTGGACGGAACCGGAAACGGAGGAAGAGAATTGCAGTTGACATCCGCATCAGAGAGTGCGATTGTGGCAAACGGATTCAAGGATAAAGTACAATACGATTACAACGGC